>JAFPBP010000053.1 GCA_017424085.1 Clostridia bacterium | reverse complement strand
ATATTTTTCGCCGGGGATCAGATCGGAAATCGTTATTTCTTCTTTGAACTTTTCTCCTACCTTGACAGATTCGGAATAAGCGGTGCCGCTTTTTACAACAAAATCGTCGCTGTCATACAGCTTGTAGCTGATATAAGCGTTGTCACTTTGATTGGAACCATTTTCATGATAGGTTAGTTCTCCGATAAACGTTAGCGTAAGCTTGATTGTTCCATCATAACGGGAGGTTGTTTCGCTTGTAATCTTGGTGATTTTACACGAACTTATTTTCTTATTATTATAACCGTAATAAGAAAGCGTTTTTGGCGTAGAGGGAAGTGCTAGTTCAATCGTTGCTTTCTCTCCGCAGCTTTTACAGGTTCCGTCTGAGAAAGAATGTCCCGCGGGAGATCCCGTTGTTTTTTGGCAAACGCTGCAAGTAGAAGGCTTTGTGCAGGTTGCATTCATCCATCGGTGTCCACGAGCGTACGATCCGATTGCTCCGCACTTCTTGCAGGTTTCAGCCTTTTCACATGTGGCTGCCGTGTATTCGTGGCTGCTTAAAGGTATGATCCCTTCTTCTGAATAGTTACAGACCGAACATGTAGCAAGATTTTTTCCGGTTGTGGTACATGTTGCGGGAACCGTTGTTTTATATGTAAAGCGATGTCCGGTTTTTTGAATCGGTTTGGTTTCCTTTTCGCCGCAATCTTTGCAGGTTTTTGCTTGTCTTCCGTCGTTTGTGCAGGATGCAGGAACCTCATCTTCCCAAGCCCCGAACGAATGTCCTTTGGCGGTAACAGCTTTTTCTTCTGTGAATGTGCAATTTGCGCAAGCCCAGATGTCAACACCGTTTGTGACGCACCCTGCTGCGGTCTTGGTCTCTTTGAAGCTTAAACTGTGGCTTGCTTTCTCGATTGTTTTTGTTTCTTCGTTATTGCAGACGCTGCAAGTTCTTTTTGCGGATCCTTCTTCTGTGCAGGTTGCTTCTTTTGTGGTTTCCCACGCTCCGTATGAGCATGTCTCGCAAGTCCGCTCGCAGGCGGAAGCGAAAAAGAGGCTTCCGATAAGAATGAGGATCAGGGGTATTCTTTTCATGTTGTTCTCCTGTTCTATGTGTATTTTTTGTTAGTGTGACGGAATAAACGTTCCGCTTACTTCTGTTATTTCAAAAAACAGATCTCAATTTCATATTAACACCTCCTTTTCCGGAGTTACGGTTCTTTTGAATAGCAACTATATTATAACACTGCTTGCGAATATTGTCAATATATAGATAATGTTGTTTGCAATTTGTATTCGAAAAAGTTTCTGTTTTGACATACTCTATATATAGATATTGTCTAAAAAGAGAGTGTAGGTTATAATATATCGTAGGGGGTGTTTTTGTATGATTTCATATGAACCATTGTATTCTACGATGAAAGTACGCGGCGTTACGACATATAAACTGGTGGAGCATTATGGGTTAAGTCGGAGCCTGTTGGATCGATTGAAGCACAATAAGCCTATCACTACAGTCACCCTGAATGATCTGTGTAATATTTTGAAGTGTCGTGTGGAAGATGTATTGGTATATATTCCGGATGATAATAAAAAGGAGACCGTCGATTGACGGTCTCCTTTTTATTGTAAGATATTTTATTCTTCGTTCTTTGCGGCGTCTGCGATAACCTGCTCGGCAACGTTGGCGGGAGCGTCCTGATAGCGCAGGAATGCCAGCGTGAACACGCCTCTGCCGCGGGTCATGGAGCGCAGGTCGATGGCGTAGGTGGCGGTTTCGGACATGGGGATCTCGGCGGAAACCTCGGTCCAGCCCTGATCGGCTGCGGGGTTCATGCCCATGATCTGGCCGCGACGCTTGTTGATATCACCGATGATATCGCCCATCATGTTATCGGGGATCAGAACCTTCAGCTCGCCGATGGGCTCCAGAATGCAGGGTCCTGCCTTGGGCAGACCGTCACGGAAGGCGATGCTTGCGGCGGTCTTGAACGCCATTTCGGAGGAGTCTACGTCGTGGTAGGAGCCGTCCACCAGGGTTGCCTTCAGTCCGACCACGGGGTAGCCTGCCAGAACGCCCTTGGCGGTGCATTCTCTCAGACCCTTTTCCACGGCGGGGAAGAAGTTCTTTGGCACGGCGCCGCCGAAGATGCTCTCGGCAAAGACCAGCTCTTCGCTGTCGCAGGGCTCAAACTCGATCCAAACGTCACCGTACTGACCGTGTCCGCCCGACTGCTTCTTGTGCTTGCCCTGAACCTTGACCTTCTTGCGGATGGTTTCGCGGTATGCAATGCGGGGAGCCTTCAGCTCGACCTCCACGTTGTTGCGCGCCTTCAGACGGGAGCAGATCACTTCGATCTGAGCCTCGCCCATGCCGCAGAGGATCTGTTCCTTGGTTTCGGGATCGGTGGTGAAGGTGAAGGTCTTGTCTTCCTCCATCATTTTCATCAGACCCTGAGCAATTTTATCTTCGTCGCCCTTCTTCTTGGCGGAGATCGCCATTTTCAGATTGGGCACGGGATATTCGATGGGAGCAACCTCGATCTGAACGCCCGAGGTGAGAACGCTTTCGGTGGCGGCGGCGGACAGCTTGGTTACAGCGCCGATATCGCCTGCCTGCAGAGCATCAACCTCGATCTGCTTCTTGCCCTTCATCACGTAGATGTGACCAAACTTTTCGGCGTTGCCGTTGGCATCGGTGAGGGTCATGCCTGCGGTGACGGTTCCGCAGAGAACCTTGAAGTAAGAGATCTTACCGAAGGAATCTGCTACGGTCTTGAAGACGTAAGCGGCGGTTCCGTTGTCAGCGGCGGGGGTGGGCTCAGGGAGAACCTCTATCATGGCGTTGAGGATGGATTCCAGACCGTTCAGCGTCACGTTGGAGCAGGACAGCACGGGCAGGAGCGCACGGCGGCGGATACCCACGGACAGAGCGGTGTTGACCTCCTCGTCGGTGAAGGGGATCTCTTCAAAATATTTTTCCATCAGCTCTTCGTTGGTTTCGGCGAGAGCCTCGTTCAGTTCGTCCTTCAGACGCTTGACCGTATCCTCCAGCGCGGGGGGAATGGGTGCGTCGGTGGCTTTGGTGCCTTCCACGGTGCGGTAGGTCATCTTCAGCAGGTCGATCATGCCCATAACTCTGCCGTTGCCGATGACGGGATAGGTCAGGGCGCAGACACGGATACCGAACTGCTGACGCAGGGCGGTGTAGACCTTCATGAAGTCTCCGTTTTCCTCGTCGATCTTGGTGACCACGAAGATGTTGGGCATATTCTTGCGCTGGCAATATTTATACGCCTTCTCGGTACCCACGTGAAGATTGTTCTTCGCGGAGACCACAATGGCGGCGGCATCGGCAGCCTTCAGCCCCTGCATGACCTCGCCTTCATAGTCGAAGTACCCCGGGGTGTCGATGATGTTGATCTTGTTGCCCTTCCATTCCACGGGAGCGAGGGCGGCGGAAATTCCCGAACCTCTCTTGATCTCCTCGGGATCAAAGTCACAGACGGTGTTTCCGTCAGCGATCGATCCGAGACGGTCGGTTCCCTTCGTATAGTAAAGCAGGGCCTCTGCCAGTGAGGTTTTTCCGTTTCCTCCGTGGCCCAGCAGGCAGACGTTGCGGATGTTTTCGGTTTTGTACTGCATAATACTTATAGTCTCCTTTCCGCCCGTGGTGCTTTTCGCATCGCGGCGTTACCGAGGGGAAATGCGGTCCCGTCGGCGGGGCTTCCCGCTTGATTTTTTTGGGGGAAACCGTTATAAATAGTATACTATATTCCGAATAAAAAGTAAATAGAGGTAGGAAAAAGAAACAAGTTTCGTCGGTTTGCATAAGAAAAAACTTTGAAATTTAGGCAGTTTGCACAACAGATTTCGCGAAAACGTCATATTTGAAGATGTGATTTCAGTTTTTTTTCACATTTTTTTCTTCCCCTTCCGATTGGTGAGGGACGTCTAAAAAAAAGACGGAGACCGATCGCTCGGTCTCCGTTCGGATGATTCTTTGTTTATTTTTCTTCGGCAGCCTTCGGCTTGCGGTACGACGTGGGAGTGTCGTTGTAGCGAGCCTTGAAATGCTTGCAGAAGGAGGGCGCATCGCGGAAGCCGCAGGAAACTGCGATTTCGGCGGTGGTCATTTTCGTTTCCTGAAGCAGGATGATCGCATGCTCCAGACGGTAGCGGATCAGATATTCCTGAGGAGCGATCCCCATTGCCTTCATGAACAGCTTGAACATGTAGGTCCGATCCAGACCGACGAAGCGAGCCATGTCCTCGATGCGGATGCGATAGGTATAGTTGTGGTGAATGTAGTCCAGCGCTTTTTCGATGTAGCTCTTGTCTCCGTGGTGGCGGACGGCGTCTGCATCCTGCAGAAGGGAGATGCAGGCATAGAAGAGGGCGAGAATGTCGTAACGGTTGTTATCCTCCTCGTGGTATGCATCGATGAGCTTATTCATTGCGATTTCCAACCGCTTGTCTACCGTTCCCTTATAAAGGGGTCTCTTGTCCGAAACGCCCATATCCTCGGCAACGTGGATCGCGTCGATTCCGTCGAATCCGATCCAGAGATATTCCAGGGGAGTTGCGGAATCCGATTCCAGAGAAAAGATCTGCTCGGGGGAAATCAGAAAGCCTTGTCCTGCCGAAACACGGTGCCCGATGCCTCGATAACGGAAAATGCCTTTGCCTGAGGTTACGTAGCAGAACACGTATTGGGTTCTGAGTACGGGCCCGAGGGTCTCTCCGGGGTCGCATTTTTTACGACCGCAGAGATAAACGACGATGGATTGTTTTTGGGGGATTTTTGCGTAGGACGTAAGATTGCCTTGGCTCATAAATGATCCTCCTGTTTTGATGTCATCCTAATATATTGAAAAATACTTCGCTGTACAGATCCTCGAAATAGTCGCCTTCCATCCAATAGATAAGGATATTTCCTTTCTGATGGCAGACTCCGCCCGTGCCCGATTGGGTATTTCTCCGATAGGCGGCGTCGGCGTCCTCTTTCGATTCGAAATAGAGAACGTTTGCTTCAAACCACACAAAGTCGTCTACGGTCGTTGCGTCCTCGGTATTCAGACAGATCCGGACGGTGAAAAACGAATAGGTCTCCATTTCCGTGATCTCGTCTACCTCAAACCCTTCCACGCCCGCGCCGCGTTCTGCGTATGCTTCGCGCAGATTCTTAAAGTCCCTTTCGTTGCCTGTTCCGGTGGCGCAGGCAGAGAAGATCAGGAGCAAAATCAACGGGAGGATCAGTGCGGTTTTTTTCATAAAAGTCTCTTTCAAACAATGATTATAGTTCAATTGAATTATATCTTACATATGCGGCAATTTTGTGACGAAAAAGTATCGTTTTTGAGATTTTTGCATTTTTTTGACGTGTTGTTCGCTTTTTTTGTCTTATTTTGTTTTTTGCGTCGATCTTCCTGTTTTTCGTCTGCGTGCACCCTGCAATTTCAACCGAGAATTCCGTGAATTCTTGCACGAATGTCACACTTAGACCTTGACTTTTCGACGATTTTTTGCTATACTTATATGGTAAGCATTTTCCGTCCGCCTCGGCGGGCGTTGTTGAAAGGATTTTTCCGATGAAAAAGTTTTTTGCATTGCTTCTGGCCATGATCCTGGTTCTGGGGATGCTCGTTGGTTGTAACGGGAAGGCCGATCTGACCTATGCCGTTTCGGGAACCGTGAACGGGGAGAGCCAAAAGTTTGCCGTGGGCCCCTACCGTTACTACGTTCAGTGGATGACCGACTATTACTATGCCTATATCATGACCATGGCGGCGCAGGCGAACAAGAAGGTCTCCTGGACCGATATGCTGGCGGATAAGACCCTGACCGCCCCCGACACGCTGAGCGACTACATCGTTACCACCGCCAAGGAGCAGTACATGACCTGGCTTTACGTGGAGCTGACCTTCGACGCTCTGGGGCTGAAGCTGGATGCCGATGATGAGACCGAGATCAACCGCATCATTCAGGAGGACTGGGTCTCCATTTACGGAAACGACGGGTTCAACACCATCCGTCAGACCCTCGGCTTGACCTACGATGAATTCCGCAATCTGATGGCGTGCAATCTGAAGAGCAAGAAGATCATTGAATATTACTACGGCGAGGGCGGCCCCAACGAGGTCACTTTGGACGAAATGAAGGAATATTACGCCAACAACTTCGTCCGCTTCAAGTACATCGTTCTCATGACCCAGGATTCCAAGGGGAACAAGTACGGCGAAGACAAGATGAACGAGATTACCAACAACAAGGCGACCATCATGGCGGCCTTGGAGAATAAGACCTCCACCTTTGAGGATCTGATCGTCAAGTATTCCGACGATTATACCGAGATCACCGCCGACATGACCTCCTCCGAAAAGGAAGCAGCGGAAAAGCAGAACAAGACCATTCTCGAGGATGGCTTGATCATCGATTCCGAGGGCGTGTTCGATCAGAATCTGGCAACCTATTATAACGTGGTAGTTGACAGCGATATCGTGGATAAGGTCTTCGGCATGAAGAACGGGGAATTCGTTTCGGTCAAGCTGGACGATTCCATCTGGATCATTCAGCGCTACGCCAACGACGAGAAGGCAGAGTACTTTGAGGACGTGAAGGAAATGACCTATCAGGCGCTGTATCAGGACGACTTTGCCGCGAAGCACACCGATTGGCGCAACCGCCTCAACTACGTTTATAACGAAGCGGTCATCGACGCCTACAAGCCCGAAAATCTGGCAGACCTCTTCGACTTTGCCACCAAGGGATATTGATTTTTGAAGACAAAAGATATTTGAAGACAAAAGATATGCCTCCGAGTTGATCTCGGAGGCGTTTTTTTTATTCTGCCTTGGAATCCACGTAAGCCTTGAGGCGGTCGGGATAATTGACGGTCATGCCGTCGGCGCCGCTGTCATAGACCGCTTCCATGGTTTCGGGAGTGATTCCGTACGCCCGCACGCGGAAGCCCATTTCATGCCAGCGATCCACGTCTTGGGGGTGGATCAGCCCTGCGGCGGGGCAAAGCTCATCGCCGTCAATGGCGAGCATCCTTTGCAGGATCTCCTCATTCACCTCGGGCGTCAGATAGCCCACCCGAAGCTCGGGGGCGTATGCCTTGACGTTTTTGATGTAGTCAAATTGGAAGGAGGTAACGACCGTCTTTTTCTCCATGTGATAGGCGCGCAGAAGGTCTGCCACGTCTGTTTCGATCCCCGCATCCTTCAGCTCGATGGCGAAGGTCACGTCGCGGTGGGAGAAGACCCGCAGAAAATCCTCAAAGAGAAGAATCTTGTCGGAATGCTCGTTCTTTGTCACGTCGAATTGCCTAAGCTCATCCAGCGTGTAATCCGAAATCGCGCCCTCCTGCCCCGTCATGCGGGTCAGGGTTTTGTCGTGGAAGAGCACCAACTGTCCGTCCTTGGTGCGGCGTACGTCGGTCTCAATGCCGTTGGCTCCCATGGAGAGCCCGTGGCAGAAGGACATCATGGTGTTTTCGGGGTAATATTCGCTGGCGCCACGGTGGGCGTAATTGACGAATTTCGTGCGGCTTTCT
>JAFPBP010000052.1 GCA_017424085.1 Clostridia bacterium | reverse complement strand
GGTAGAATATTCTACCCGCAGATCTCCCCCAAGGGATCGGATGCGTTGACGGACAGAGAACAGTCCCGTAGAGATCCCGGTAAGATCGGTCTCACAGGGCTCGTCCAGGGAGCTGCGAAGATGCGATGAACGAAACGATACCACAGCGCCCTCGTCGGTGCGCTCCGCCGCTGCTTGAACGGTACAGTCGGCGTCCTGACGGAAATACAGCGCCGTCAGAACATCGGTTACGGCAAGAACAAAGGCATCGCGGGACATAGGGACGGGAACGTAACCCGCAGGATGATATTGCAGAGGCTCGAAATAGCGGCGAAGCTCAGTCAAAGCGGAATCCGCATTGCAGAATGCATTCTGAAGAGCCGACTCGGGAAGCGTGTCCCGTGCGGTGTTCATAAAGACGGACATTCTGACCATACGGCGACGCATCTGCCAAAAGGCTTGTGCGAGCGTTCGGTTTCCGGCAACGACAGGCTTTTGCTCCAACCCGCGCAGAAGCCCGAGAACCTCGGCGACCGGCTTTGCAAATTCATCGGTAATCAGATGCAACAATTCACTATCTGCTCGCAACGGAACGATTCCGCTGTCGCACAGATCTCCGGAGTCAATACACATACTGACGCAAACGATCCGTCCCGAAGCATCGCGCACGGGATCGAACAACAGGACCCAAGGGGTATCCAAAACGGGAAGAGACGCAGGTCCCTCCCGAAGCTGATTACGAAGATGGGACATCTGCACAGGGTCACAGATCGACTGCAGCCCATGCTCGGAAACGATCATGGGAAACTGGCGGAGCGCCGCTGAATTCGCGTAGATCAATTCCAGATCCACAGAATAAAATACCATCGGAGAAATCACGCGATCATAACGCGAAAAATCAAAATCCGCCATAAAAGCACCTCAAAATAATACTACAGTTCATTATAGCATATTCCGAGGCTGATTGTCAAGAGTTCGCGGCGCTTTTTTGCAAAAGTCGGTATTTTTCGCGGGTGGCAAGTCCCCCTCGAAGATGCCTTTCCGACTTATTCTGATCCAAGACCTCGCGAACCTGCTCGTACAGCCCTCCGTGATATTCCTTCAGCCGACAGGTCACATCCTTATGTACCGTAGATTTGGAAACGCCAAACTGCTTTGCGGCATCCCGTACCGTCGCACCATTCTCTGCAATATAGGTCGCCAACGACATAACCCGATCCCGAAGCTCATCCATAACGTTGCACCCTCTCAAATTGTTGTAGTACTACTGCAACTCTATGATTTGTCCCCGACCGTTATTCCAACGAACCTCTTTTTCGGATTTTTTTCCGATTTTTTCGAATAATAATATGGGCAGAGGGAGAAAAGCACTTGACATTTGAAGGGAAATCATGTATAATATAAGGGTAGAATTATGCCTGAAAGGCAAATAACCCGACTGTGTGGAATTGACATGAAACGGATTTTAATTTATCTGCTGATCGTCGCAATGGCCCTCTCCTGCTTCTGCGGAATCGCCTCTGCGGATTTGTCTGAGGGAACGTCCCAGGCTGTCCCCATCCCCGAGATCTCGGCAACAGCAGCCCTGATCATGGATCTGGACACAGGTGCGGTCCTGTATGGCAAAAACGAAGATCAAGCCTTACCCTCCGCAGACCTTACACAGATCGTCACGGTGCTTCTGGGCGCAGAAGCAAATGTTGAAGGCAAAACAGTAACCGTAACGAAGGAAATGCTGAGCGGAATCAACAAGTCCTCCTCTCACATCAATCTCAAGGAAGGCGAGGAGATCCTTCTGAGCGACCTGCTCTATGCAGTCATGCTCACCTCTGCCGCAGACGCCGCAAACGCGATTGCCGTCTCTCTTTCCGGATCGATCTCGCAATTCTCTGCCGACATGGTCCGAAAAGCACAATCTCTGGGATCCGCATCCTCAACGTTCTCCACTCCCGACGGGCTGAACTCAAACAATAAAACAACCGCGTCCGATCTGGCGCTGATTCTGAGAGGCGCGCTGAAAAACGAAACCTTCCGCACCGTCTTCTCCGAGATTTCTCACAAAACCGCCAAGACGAACAAAACGAATTCTTACCGCACTCTGTCAACCCTGTGCCATCTTCTGAAGAAGAGCGAGGCAAACGCGAAATACGATTCGGCAACGGGCGGCAAGAGCGGTTGGTCCGATGCTGCGGGATACACCTTGGCGGCAACGGCGGAAAAGGACGGGAAAAAGCTTCTTTGCATCATTCTCGGCGGAAGCGATTCCAAGACCAGATATTCCGAAGCTGCGGCGCTGTTTGAATACGGATTTGCGGCATTCTGCAACGTAACCGTGCCGGAATCCATTTTGGGTGCAAACTCGATCCCCGTCATCGACGAAGGATTCATCACCCGAAAGATCACCCTTACCATGCCGCAAAACACCGTTCTGACCCTTCCCGTTGAATATGAAAACGCCCAACTGACCGTCTCTGCCCTGCCCGCATTTCTTTCAGAGGGCTTTGAGCAGAGTGAGCTTCGGGTCACCATTTCGGCGGTGCTTTCCGACGGAACAAAGCGGGTGGCAGGCGAGGTCACGCTGAACTACACCGTTACCGAGGTCTTTGAACGAAACGACACGCTGGGAACTGAGAACCCCGTTCCCCAAACGACGGGAGCGAAGATCTGGAACGTGGTCCGAATGATCCTGATCGTCCTTTTGATCATCATCGGAGTTCTGATCCTGCTTGCAATTCTCATGTTCCTGATTTCGTTCGCGCAAAGAAGAAGGAGAAAGGCGCGCCGTCGCCGTAAGCTGGAGGCTCAGCGCAAAGCGGAGGAAGAGGCGCTGAATTCGGCACCTACGGGACGACGTCACCGCAAGGAATAATCACATTGTTCGCAAACCCAATTCATCATAAAATTATTTCATTTTTAGGAGTGTAAAGCCATGATTTTAGTCACCGGTGGCGCAGGATATATCGGAAGCCATACCTGCGTTGAACTGCTCGAAAGAAACTATGAAATCGTCGTCGTAGACAATTTCAGCAACTCCAAGCCCGAAGCTTTGGAGCAGATCCGCAAGATCACGGGAAAGGACTTCAAGTTCTACGAAGCCGACCTGTGCGACGCGGAAGCAACCGAGAAGATCTTTGCTGAAAACAAGATCGACGCCGTCATCCATTTTGCAGGCTACAAGGCAGTCGGAGAATCGGTTCAGAAGCCCCTGATGTATTACCGCAACAACCTTCTGAGCACCATCGTTCTTTGCGAAACCATGAAGAAATACGGATGCACCAAGATGCTCTTCTCCTCCTCTGCTACCGTATACGGAAATCCCGCAACCGTTCCCATCCGCGAGGACTTCCCCCTCTCCACCACCAACCCCTACGGCACCACCAAGCTGATGATCGAACAGATCCTTCAGGACGTGGTTGTTGCAAACCCCGAATGGAGCGTAGTGCTTCTCCGTTACTTCAATCCCATCGGTGCTCATAAGAGCGGTCTGATCGGTGAGAACCCCAACGGCATTCCCAACAACCTGGTTCCCTACGTTGCCCGCGTTGCCTGCGGCAAGTACGAGGCAGTTCACGTATTCGGAAACGACTACCCCACCCCCGACGGAACCGGTGTTCGTGACTATATCCACGTGGTTGACCTGGCTCTGGGCCACGTTAAGGCAATGGAAAAGGCTATGACCTGCACCGGCGTCAACGTTTACAACCTCGGTACCGGCAACGGCTACAGCGTTCTTGACATCATCAAGGCATATGAAAAGGCGTGCGGCCACGAGATCCCCTACGTGATCGATCCCCGCCGTCCCGGCGACATTCCCACCTGCTATGCAGATCCCGAGAAATCCTTCAAGGAGCTGGGTTGGAAGGCAACCATGGGCATCGAAGAAATGTGCGCCGACTCCTGGAAATTCACCGTTAACAATATGTAATTATACCGAAAGGACCTAACATGAGCAAGAAATTCATCGTTACCATCGGCCGTCAGTTCGGAAGCGGAGGAAGCGAAGTCGGATACCGCCTCTCCCAGGAACTCGGAATCAAATACTATGACAAGGATCTGATCGTTCAAGCCGCCAAGGAAAGCGGAATGAGCGAAAACATCTTTGCACAGGAAGATGAAAAGGCAACGGGGAGTTTCCTTTACTCCATGGTTCTTGCGCCCCACGCGGCGGCGTCTCACTTTCTGAACTGGACCGAGGACTCTCTGAACGACCGCATCTACAAGGCGCAAGCCACCTTCATTCGTAAGGTTGCGGCAGAGGAATCCTGCATCTTCGTGGGTCGGTGCGCAGACTATCTTCTGTGGAACGAGCCCAACGTATTCCGCGTGTTCATTCAGGCGGATCTGGAGGACCGCAAAGCCCGCATTGCCGCCGAGGGCAACATTCCCCTCGACAAGGCAGAAGACGTGATCCGCAAGAAGGATAAGACCCGCGCCAACTATTATAACTTCCACACCAACAACCGTTGGACCGATCTGACGAATTACGATCTTTGCATCAACATTTCCAAGATCGGCGGAATCGGCGAAGCCGTGCATCTGATCAAAGAAATGATCTCCCTGCGCTTCCCCGAGGAAAACTAAAAAAACGAGGGCAGATTCGCCTCTGCCCTCTCACATGCCCCCATAGTTAAATGGATATAACAAGCCCCTCCTAAGGGCTAGTTGTGAGTTCGATTCTCGCTGGGGGTGCCAGAAAACCGCCGAAATTTTTCGACGGTTTTTTCGTCCAAAAAAGGAGTTCAATATGCTTGGAATCAAAAAAGGAACGGTTCTTCTGTGCGATCACGAGGTGGCGTGGGAGATCGAAGCAAAGGAAACCATTGCTCGACTGAAAGCCATTCTCGGGGACGTGGCAAAGGAGATTCAGCACGTGGGAAGCACGGCGATCCCTTCCATCAAGGCAAAGCCCATCGTGGATCTTGCCGTGGCGGTGGATCGGTTCGAGGACGTTCTTGCTTTGGAAGTCCCGTTGCGGGAAGCAGGCTTCTATTACCGTCCAAACTCCAAGGGATTGAGGGATCAGATTCTCTTTGCCTGCGGCAGTAACTACGACGGGACGGGAGATCTGCAGACCCATTTCATTCACGTAGTGCTCAAAAACAGCATGGAATGGAAAAACTACATCAATTTCCGCAATTACCTCAACGCCAATCCCCGTGCGGCAAAGGAATACGAAGCCTTGAAAATAGCCCTTTTCGAACAGGCACCTGAGGATCCGGGACGGGAGAAGTACACCGCAGGAAAGCACGATTTCGTCACGAAGACCCTGCGGGACGCCCTGATTTATTCCTACGAAACCATGCCGCCGCAAACCGACGACACCTTGAAGCATTACGATCTTCTCATCGACGAGGGGAACGATCCCGTGTGCGATCCGCCGCAGCTGCAGAAATACATGGATCAATGGGACGGCGAGGCATTTTTTGACATGCTGCATCTTTCACCGAACGATACGGTTCTGGAGTTGGGCGTGGGAACGGGACGGCTGGCGCTCAAAATTGCCCCGAAATGCAAGGATTTCTGCGGAATCGACGTATCCCTCAAGACCGTAAAGCGGGCGTCCGAGCATCTTCAAGGATGCAAGAATGCAACCGTGCTGACGGGGAATTTCATCACGTCGCCTCCCCGGAAAACCTTTGATCTGATCTACTCCTCCTTGACATTTTTGCATATTCAAAACAAATAGGCGGCAATCAAAACCGCAGCGTCGCTTCTGAAGCAAAACGGAAGATTCGTCCTTTCTGTCAGCAAGGATCGCTCCGAAATTTTAGACTACGGAACCCGAGTCCTGCGGGTCTACCCCGACGATCCGCGGGAGATCCGAGAGCTGATGACGGCGGCGGGGCTGACCTTAACCGAAGAAAAAGAAACCGAATTTGCCTATCTTTTCGGGGCAAAAAAGCAATAACACGGAGAAGAACATGAAACACAAAATTTTCGTTTGCCTGCTCTGCCTGTCAGCGGCGCTTCTGTTGCTTTGCGGATGCGGGACAGAACGATACGAATATACCACGGTCACCCTGCGGGAATCCGAGCCCTTGGCACCGGATTTTATGATCGCGGGAGAGTTTGAGCAAACAAAGATCGACGGGAACCTTTATCAATTCTCCGACGAGATCTCGCCGAACGATCGGAGCCGCTTCGTTGAAGAGCAGGCAAAGCTCTGCCGCCTGTTGGGAAGTCTGACGGGGAAAGAGGTATCCGGATTCACCTTCCGAATCCTAAACCTGCCCGACGTGGGGCGCGCCGATTCCGAGAATCAGACCGCATATTTCTCCTTGCAGACGACCAAGACCTGGGAGCAGGCGCTGATCACCGTGCAGGCGGTTTATGGGGAGTTTACCAATTACGGCTATTGCTACGCGCTTGCCGATCATCTTGCGGAAACGCTTGACTGGAAGCGGGACAATACGAAAGACGCGAATCTTTATTTTGTTGATCAATCCCCCGAGCTGTTGCATCTGGTCTATCCCTGCTTTACCGAGAAATATGCGAATGAAAACGAGATTTTGGCGTGCAAGGCATTATCCCTTCAGTTATTTGCCCGCTTGGAGAGGCCATACGCAGGCGCTGAGGCGTTTGAAACCGAGATCTCCCGCTACGCAAAGGCAATGAATCTCTCTTATACCCCAACGCATCTGCACTTTGCCTACAACGGACGCTACTGCCCCTTGAAAATTCAGACCAACTACTTTACCTATCTAATCAGCGTTGATTACACGGAAGACCCCTATTATGAAAAGTCCGATCCCGTAGGGCTTTGGACAAAGGAGATCAAAGCGCTGGTTTCCGAGTTTGAATTTGCCGATACGACCATTCAATCTCTTTGCAGCACCTTCGGGTATTCCCCCGAGAAAACGACGCAGGTAACGCTCTTCTCCGTGGATCTATGGGGATCGATTCCCGAGGCGGATGGGATCCACTCCACGTCGCTGGGGCACATGACCTATTACTACGTATACGAGATCTATCGGAGCATGTCGGAGCGCCCTGCCTATTCCAAGTATTATTGTGCCGCGCTGGCGTATTATTACATGATGAAATCCGACTACAATCTCTCTCTTCACGTTTACGGAGAGCAGTTCAAGCGAGAATTTCAGACCGAAGCACGCATGCCCTGCACCTTAGAAAATTATCTGAAATTCAATTGCTCCGCCATGGACCGTTATATTTACGAGAATCTGGACAAGTACAACCCGTCCTACTGGATCGGAAGGTCTCAGACCACGGCAGAGTGCATTTCCCTTGCGGGGTATCTGGTTCAGACCTACGGAGAAGAAACCTTCATTAAAATAATGCTGAATCCGAACCGATCCTATCCCCTGACGGGAAAGGTGATCAAGGACATTGAAGCCGCCTGGGAAAATTACATTTATTCAAATCAAAACGAAATCCTGTAACGGAATTGCCCCTCACCCGAGAAACGGGTGAGGGGCAATTTACAATTCGGATGATACAGGAATCAAGCAAAGTAAGCCTGCGTGCAGAGAGCCACGAGGTAAGTAAGAACACCAGCCACGGTGGGAGAGCTTACCCACGCAATGGCAATGTTCTTAAAGACTCCGAAGTGAACGTGCTTGGGACCGTTGACCAGTCCTGCACCGAGCACCGCGCCGACGACCGCCTGAGAGGTGGAAACAGGAATTCCCATCAACTGCTCCATAATCAGAATGGTCAGAGCCATGGCAATGATGACCAAGAATCCGTCGATTTGATTGATCTCTGCAATGCTGCTTCCGACGGTCATCATAACGCGCTTGGAATAGGTCAAAACGCCTACGGCAATGGCAATACCGCCAATAACAGCAGTCAGTTGAGCGTTGGTCAACAGGTTTGCACCCGATCCGGTAGCGTCGTAATACAGAGCCGTCACGTTGGCGGAACTGTTAACACCGATGCTGTAGGAAGCGACGGAGCCGGCAACGATATAACCGATGCGAATCAACGTATCATAGCTCTTCATAGAGGTCAGACGAGACTCAAGGAATCTTTTAACGATAAACACAATAACGAAGGAAATGATGCCTGCGCCCAAGGGATTCAAAACCCAAGTAAGGGCGAATTTTCCCAGCTGGGGAAGATTGACCGCCAAAACCTCGGGGTTGGTGTAGTCCGCATGGAACAGACCCCAGCCGATGATGGCGCCCGTGATGGACTGATTGGCGGAAACGGGGAAT
>JAFPBP010000051.1 GCA_017424085.1 Clostridia bacterium | reverse complement strand
GGATCGTTGCGCCAGCTCCGCAGCCGAGGAAGAAACGTCCACCCCGTGAACCTCCTTGGCGCAAGGATATGACGCCAGAAGGAGCGGAAGGATCCCCGTTCCGCAACAAAGGTCCACTGCCGTCGAAAACACCTTCTCTCCCGCGAAGGAGCCCAGAAGGATCGCATCGGTTCCGAAGCAAAAGCCGTCGGTATCCTGATAGATTTTCCATCCGTGAACGAACAGATCGTCAAGCCGAATCACGGGGTACCTCCCGAAAAAAGTTATAAAAAATGCATAATGAGAGGGAGAAATCCCATCTCATTATGCATTTCAGGGGTAGAATTACTCTGCCTGTACGGGAGCACCAACGGGGCAGGTAGAAGCGCAAGCGCCGCAATCGATGCAATCGTCGGCAGCGATTACGAACTTACCGTCCTGCTCGGAAATGGCGCTGACGGGGCATTCATCGGCGCAAGCGCCGCAAGCGATGCAATCGTCGGAAATCTGATAAGCCATGGTATGTACCTCCTTCAATGTGCGGTACCGTGATTCGGTACCTTTGCTCCTATTATAGCACGATTTTTCAATTTCGTCAAGAGCAGAAATTGAACATTTTTCGTCAAATACGTATTTCTTTCCCTCAAACAATGCGATTTCGGGTGCCGTTGGCAAAAAACACGCGAATATTTTCCCCGATCTCCCTCACGCAACGGTTGCGCGCCTCATGGCTTCCCCACGCCATATGAGGGGTAAGGCACACGTTTTTCCGACCGAGAAGACGGGTGAAGGGCGATTCTGCGGGGAAAGGCTCCTGCGAATATACGTCAACCCCGACCCCTCCCAGCCGACCTTCCTCCACGGCATCGGCAAGGGCAGCCTCGTCGGTGACCGCACCGCGGGCAACGTTCACGAGAATCGCATTGGGCTTCATCGTTGCAATCCGCTCCCGAGAGATCATTCCCCGCGTGGAATCGTTTAGGGGAACGTGGAGCGTGATCACGTCGGCACGGCGGCAGAGATCGTCAATGGAGACCTGCTCGTACCGATCGTCGGGGGTGCGGCGGCACATGAGAACGTGACACCCCATGGCTTCGGCGACCTTTGCCACCTGCGAACCGATCCCGCCTCCGCCGACAACGCCCCAGGTCATGGACGAAAGCTCATGATACACGGGAGTCAGACGGTTGGCAACCCCCGAGGCGGTATACTCCCCGCTTGCAACGTAATCCGAATACTCCCGCAAATGGGTTGCGAGAGACAAAACCATGGCAAGGGTCAGTTGTGCCACGCTGTGGGTGGAATACCCCGGTACGTTACAGAGGGCAATTCCGCGGGAAGCGCAGTATGCGGTATCAATATTATCGTATCCCGTAGCCGCAACGCAGATCAGCTTCAACGGAGACGCCGAAAGATTGGTCTCGTTCAGACGGATCTTATTCACGACCACCACGTCTGCGTCGGCAATGCGGTCAGCGATTTCGTGGGGTGCGGTCAGCGGATAGACCACCGTCTCTCCCACGGCGTACAACGGGGAAAGATCCACGTCACCCAAGGTTTCCTTGTCAAGAACTGCAATCTTCAAAAGAGAATTCCTCCCTTACGGTCTGTTTTTTTCAGTATATCATATTTCCGCCCGAAATGCAAGCCCCGCCACGAAAATTCACGAAAAACTTCGCACGAATCCCCCTTGACAAGAGACTCGGAATATGGTATAGTGTACCAAAGGAGGGATACAGATGTTCAAAATCATGGAAACGCCCATCGGAAATCTCAGGATCACGGAGGAGGATCAATACCTGGTCGGCATCGAATTGACCGAGGAAGACGCCGTTGATTGCAAATCGGAGATTCTGGACGATGCAGAGCGGCAGATTCGGGAATATTTTGAGGGAACGCGCAGGGAATTTTCTCTGTCCTATCGCCTTTCGGGCTCGGATTTTCAGTTGGCGGTTCTGAGTGCGCTGGCATTGATTCCTTACGGCAAAACAATTACTTACACCGAGCTTGCACAAGCCGTCGGGAAACCAAACGCACGCCGTGCCGTGGGCGGAGCGTTGAACCGAAATCCCCTGCTGATCCTGCTCCCCTGCCATCGGGTGCTGGGAGCAGACCGATCGTTGACCGGCTTTGCGGCGGGGCTAAAGAACAAAGAATTCCTCCTGAAGCACGAAGGAAGCATATAAAAATCGGGCAGAGAAGAAAACCTTCTCTGCCCTTGCATTTCCAAATTCATTCCACCGGATCGGCAGGTGCATCCTCGGCAACAGCCGCGCTCTGAGCAGCAACCTCAGCCTCGGGATTATTCTTCTGACGAAGAGCCGCAATGGCATTGCGGATGGGAGAAAAACAACCGAGCGCACAGAACAGGATCTGCAGCGCCAGATCACCGAAGGCAGATTTTGCAAACTCGGGGTCCTCAAAATAATAAATCAGCCCCTGAACCGACTCGGCAAAGGTGACTGCGTATTCAATCTCGCCCGTCTCGTACCATTCCTGACACACCTTGAACAATTCAAAGCTCAAGGAAAGATACCATGCAGCAACGATTACAAGAACCGCAATGAGGGAAGCAATAATTACACCCTTCAGACTTTCCTTCTTTGCAAAGATCGCATAGCCCTTGATGGCGCAGACCACGCCTACCGCACCGCTGATGGCGGCAACGAACCCGACCTGATACAGAACGAAGGTAAGAATACCTCCCACGAGAGAAAAGAGAAACGCACCGACAATTCCCGCAACTACGTTTTCACGGGGCTCGAGCATTCCGGTTTGAGGATTAACTTGCATAGATTTCGCCTCATTTCATTTTTATTTCGGATACACGTACGAAAACACAGATCCGTACAGTACAATTATAGCACATAATACCAAGCTTGTCAAGAGTTTAAGCCACGTTGCCCCATTAAAAAAAACGAGATATTTTCTTTTTTTCAAACTTGCGGCGGGAAGCAAAAATGGGGCTTGATATTTTTTCGGTTCTATGGTATACTGTAAGAAAGACGAAAACAGAGAAATCTTTCGCAGAAAGGATTCGTTATGAAACGGGATTCAAAAGCAAAATTCTTCCTCGCCCTCACCATCTTCAGCCTCACGGGGCAGATCGCGTGGGTCGTGGAAAACATGTATTTCAACGTATTCATCTATAAGATGTTCCAGGCAACCGCCGCGCAGATCTCCGCCATGGTTTCCGCATCCGCCATTGCCGCAACGGTGACGACGGTTCTTGTGGGCGCGCTGTCGGACAAGGTGGGAAAGCGCAAGATCTTCATCTGCGCGGGGTATATTCTTTGGGGGATCTCCATTCTCGCCTTTAGCCTCGTTCGCATTGACGTGATCGAGGGGCTGTTTCCCGCCGTGGCATCCGCCGCATCGGTGGGCGTTTCCCTCGTTATCGTCTTGGACTGCGTCATGACCTTTTTCGGCTCCTCGGCAAACGACGCCTGCTTCAACGCATGGCTCACCGACGTGACCGACGAAAAGAACCGCGGGGCGGCAGAGGGAATCAACGCCATGATGCCTCTGGTAGCGATCCTTGCGGTGTTCGGCGGATTTATGGCATTCGATCTGAACAAGAGCGAAAGCTGGACCGCCATTTATCTGATCATCGGCATTGCGGTAATTCTGATCGGCATCCTCGGATTTTTCCTCATCCAAGATTCCACCATCAAAACCGAGCAGAATCAAAATTATTTTGCCAATATCTTTTACGGATTCCGTCCCTCGGTGGTGCGGGAGAACAAGATCCTCTATCTCTCCCTCGTCGCCTTTGCCATCTTCGGGATCTCCATTCAGATCTTTATGCCCTATCTGATCCTGTACTACACCGAGGCGCTGAAAATGGACAATTACGTTTTCGTCATGGCGCCCGCCATCGTCTTAGCCTCGGTCTTCACCG
>JAFPBP010000050.1 GCA_017424085.1 Clostridia bacterium | reverse complement strand
GAAACCTCCCAGCCGAAGGTCTCCAGATATTCGATGCGCTCCTCGTTGGTTTCTCCTTTGACCGTCTCCTTGGACGCCTGAATTCCTGAGGGCAACGAAATCAGAAGCAGAAGCACGAGACAGGCGCTGACAAGACCAATGGTCAGCAGCTTTGTTTTTGTCAGTTTGGTTGAAAAAATAAACATACGATCACCTTTCCCCGATGGTTTGATTACACTGCATTCTATTGTGAATGAAGCGTAAATATGCCCCTCTGAAAAAATGTTTTTCAAAAGAGGAAAAAAAGTATGAAAAAACAAGAACAAATGTTTTTCCGCTATAGACAAGGCGGGTCTTATATGTTATAATAAATCCTAATCTGTAAATAAGGAAAGGACGGTTGATATGATATTCGGAAAACACCTCAATCGCTACTATCTTCGCTATTCCTGGATCCTGCTTCTGGGTGTGGCGGCGTTGGTTGCGGTTGACTTTTATCAGCTGGAGATCCCCGAGCTGTACAATTTGCTGATCAACGGCATGAATCAGGGGCAGGTGGAGCTGAACGGCGTTCTTTACACCTTTGACCTTGACTTTTTGCTGGATCACATTTGTCTGCCGCTGATCTTTGTGATCCTGGTTCTGATCGTCGGACGCTTCTTGTGGCGCATGTGCTTTCTTGGCGCGGCGGTCCTGCTGGAGGAAAAGCTTCGCAACCGCATGTTTGACCGTTGCCGTCTGCTGTCCCGTGAGTATTATCAGGTCAATAAGGTCGGAAACCTCATGTCTCTGTTTACCAACGATCTGGAAACCGTTCAGGAGTGCTTCGGTTGGGGCGTTCTGATGGTGTGTGACGCCGCCTTCCTGGGAGGTCTTGCGCTGGTGAAGATGTGGCGGATGAACTTCCTTCTGACCTTGCTTTCCTTGGTCCCCATGGCGTTTCTGATGGCGGTGGGTATCATCGTCGGGAAATCCCTCATGCATAAGTGGGACGTTCGTCAGGAAGCCTTTTCCAGCCTGTCCGACTTTTCGCAGGAAAGCTTTTCGGGCATCGCCGTGATCAAAGCCTTCGTGAAGGAGTTCAAGGAGCTGATGGCGTTCAAGGCGCTGAACGTGGAAAACGAGCGCGCCAACGTGGATCATACCCGAAGCGCCACCCTTCTTCGCATCTTCGTTATGCTTTTCGTGGAATCGGTCATCTGCATCATTCTGGGCTACGGCGGATATCTGGTCTACAGAGGCGTGTTCAATGCAGGTCAGTTGTTTGAATTTATCGGATATTTCAACTCCATCGTATGGCCCGTCATGGCGGTTTCGGAATTGATCGAAATGTCCTCCCGCGGTAAGGCATCGCTGAAGCGGATCAGCATTCTGCTGGACGCTCCCATTGACGTGAAGGATCGGGATGGCGTTTCTGATCTGGAGAACGCACGGGGCTCCGTGGAGTTCCGCAATCTTACCTTCCGTTATCCCGACGGGGAATTCGATGCGCTGAAGGACGTTTCCTTTACCATTTCCGCAGGGGAGAACGTGGGCATCGTCGGTAAGACGGGAGCAGGGAAGACCACGCTGGTGGATCTGATCCTGCGTGCCTACAACGTGCCCGACGGAACCCTGTTCGTGGACGGTCGGGACGTGAACGAGCTTTCCATTCAGTCGGTTCGTGCCGCCGCCGCATACGTTCCGCAGGACAATTTCCTGTTCAGCGATACCATTTATAACAACATCGCCTTCGGTGTGGACGATCCTTCCGCGCAGACCGTGGAGGATGCCGCCGTTCTTTCCGACGTCCACGGCAATATCTCGGAATTCAAGGATGGCTACGAAACGGTTCTGGGAGAACGGGGTGTTACCGTATCCGGCGGTCAGAAGCAGCGCATTTCCATTGCTCGCGCACTTCTGAAGGACGCGCCCATCCTTATTTTGGACGACTCGGTTTCTGCCGTTGATACCAAGACCGAGCGGGTCATTCTGGAAAATCTCCGCAAGACCCGTGCCGGAAAAACCACCATTCTGATTGCCCATCGCATTTCCACCATCGAGCAGATGGATAAGATCGTCTTCGTCGAAGACGGTTCTGTCATTGCCGTGGGAACTCACGATCAGCTGATTGCCGAATGTGCACCCTACCGACACATGGTAGAGCTTCAGAAGCTGGAAGAGGAAGGAGCGGATCAACATGCGTGAATATTACCCTCTGCTCCTGGTTGGCGCCATCGTCGGCGTTCTTTCCATCATCTTTATCATTGCATATGCTTTGATCAAGGATAAGAAGGAAGCTCTCGGCTTTGACCGAAACATCAAGGACTCGGTTCTGATCCGCCGTCTGATGCACTACGCCCTTCCCCATTGGCGCAGCTTCCTTTTGGTGTTCGTGGTCATGCTTTTCTCCATTGCCTACGATATTGTATCTCCCCTCATCGTCGGCGAGATCGAGCGACTGATCCGCACCGATTTTGCTCTTAGTCGCCTCTTTGCTTACGTGGCGGTCTATGCGGGGATCCTTGTGGTTTCGCTGGTCAGCACCTACGTGCAATCCATCGTTCTGCAGAAGACGGGCCAGAAGATCCTCTCCGCTCTGCGTCTGGATCTCTTTACCCACATTGAATCTCTGTCCCATGAGCAGTTGAATCAGATCCCCGTGGGCAAGCTGGTCACCCGCGTTGCAAACGATACCAACGCCATCTCTATGATGTTCACCAACATTCTTGTGAACCTTCTCAAGAACTCCTTCATCGTGGTCGGCGTATTCTCCGCAATGCTTCTGGTGAACTACGAGCTGTCTCTGATGGTTCTTTGCTTCGTTCCCTTCATTGTTCTGTTTACCGTGATCTTCCGCAAGTTCTCCCGCAAGGCGTACCGCAAGGTCAAGGATGGAACCACCGATATCAATACCTATCTTTCCGAGAATCTTTCGGGCATGAAGATTACTCAGATCTTCAATCGCGAGGAGCGGAAAATGCAGGAATTCACCGCCAAGAGCCACGCCCTTGCCAAGGCGAAGAAGGACCAGATTCTGGTCTTCGGAATCTTCCGCCCCTTGGTCTATATGCTCTACGTCTCGTCGGTCCTTTGCCTGTTCTATCTGTCGGGGAAAGGATATATCGATCAGTTTGAGTTTATGGGGCAGACCATCGACGCCGCCACCACCGTTACCTTCTATCTTTACATCACCAAATTCTTCAACCCCATTCAGAATCTTGCCGAGCAGTTCAACGGCTTGCAGTCCGCCTTTGCGTCTGCGGAAAAGATCTTCACGGTCTTCGATATGAAGCCTACGCTGGTGGACGATCCCGACGCCATGGAGCTGGACGAAATTCGCGGCGAGATCGAATTTAAGGACGTTTGGTTCTCTTACGTTCCCGACGAATGGGTCCTGAAGGGCGTTTCCTTCAAGATCGAGCCCAAGCAGACCGTTGCCTTCGTTGGGGCTACAGGATCGGGGAAAACCACGATTCTGTCCCTCATCTGCCGAAACTACGATATTCAGAAGGGGCAGATCCTCATCGACGGGATCGATATCCGCAAGATCAAGATTGCCTCTCTGCGCCGTCATTTCGGGCAGATGCTTCAGGATGTATTCCTGTTCTCGGGCACCATCCGCAGTAACATCGTTCTTCGGGAGGATTCCTTCACCGAGGAGCAGATCATGGAGGCATGCCGCTACGTCAATGCCGATTCCTTTATTAATAAATTGGAGCACGGATTGGACGAGGTGGTTCGGGAGCGAGGGAATAACTTCTCCGCAGGTCAGCGTCAGCTGCTGTCCTTTGCCCGCACCATCATCCACAAGCCCTCGGTGATGATCCTCGACGAAGCCACGGCGAATATCGATACCGAAACCGAGATCCTCATTCAGGATTCGCTGGAAAAGATGATGTCCGTTGGTACCATGCTCATCGTTGCACATCGCCTTTCCACCATCCAGAAGGCAGACAACATTATTCTCCTTGCCAATGGCGAGATCCTGGAGCAGGGAACCCATCAGGAGCTGCTGCGTCAGAAGGGACGCTATTATCAGCTGTACACCCTTCAATCGCACAAGGATGCCCTGAAAAACGCCTGAATTTAAGTTGCAAAAAGCGCTTACGGAGTTTTCCGTAAGCGCTTCTTTTATGCAAAAAAGCGGTCCTCCGTATGCCCGGAGGACCGCTTTGTGTTTACTTGGAGGAGGTGTTTTCTTCTGCCTTGTAGACCTCGGAGAACAGGTCGCTGAAGTTTCCGGGATCCAGATGTGCCAGAGCTTTTTCATTGAACTTGTAGTCCAGCTCAGCCATCCATTGGGTGTACTTGTTGTTGAAGTCTGCGGCGTACATGTCCTTGTAGATCGAATTCGCGCGGTCGTTGTAGTAGGATTCCTTTTCGTTGCGGTCGCACTTCTGAATGACCCAGATTGCGTTGTCAACCTCTACTACGGCGTTTTCCCCATTCTGCATCTCGTTCAGCTTCTTGACGATGTCGGGGTTGACGGCGATTCCGTAATAATTGTAAAGGGTCTGATTGAAAACACCCTTCTGATCGCAGATGATGCCGTCTTCAATGGCGGTCTTGTTTGCGGCTTCCGCGTCGGCTTTCTCCTGCGCGGTCATCTTATCGGTGATCTTATTGTAATCCTCGGAGTGCGCTTCAATGTATTTTCCGATGGATTCGCCGCCGTCTACTGCGGTTTTGATCGTGGAGGCAAGGGTGCGGAGCTTTTCGATGGTTTCGTTGGCGAGCTTGTCGTCGTCATCGTCGACCTTGGAGAGCAGTACGTATTTGAATCGAATGTAGTTCTTTTCAAAATACTCCTTCTTGTCTTGCTCGGTAATTTCCAAGGAACCGCCGGGTCCGTAATAGTATTCCACGATAGCATTGCTCTTGCGCTCTACGGAAAGAAGCTCGAGGAATTGCTCTTCCTTCAGTCCAAGCTCCTTGAGAATGTTTTTCATTCCCTTTTCGCCGTAGGTCTTGATCCATTCTTCATCATAGACCTTACGGATTGCCGCAGTATCCTCCTCCGGCAGTGTCAGACCCAGATTTTCAAAGACCATATTGACCATCAAAAAGCTAAGGTACTGAGACTTTGCGGTGGAGACGATGGTTTGGCGAACCGTTTCGGTCTGAGAGTAGTAGTTGTCCAGACTGGAATTCAGATCGTATCCGCTGCTCTGAAGCAGGGCTTTGAAATAGTCTCTCTGCCAATGGACGTAAAAGCTATAGTATCCGATGTCCTGTTTTTCACCCTTCGCGGTGACGATGTAGGAGGGGGAGCAGCCCGTTGCCAGAACCAGCATGCCCGCAAGCAGGATCACCGTAAGGATGGATGCAAT
>JAFPBP010000049.1 GCA_017424085.1 Clostridia bacterium | reverse complement strand
CGACGGGACTCGGGGGTGAGATAATGCACCAGCGTTTCGGGATCGGTGTGATCCAGATGGTTATGGGTGCAAAGGATCAGGTCGGGTTGAAGCTCCAAAAGCGACCGATCCACGGGCACGCGGCGCACGTTATGAGGCTCGATCTTTTCCACGCTGTCCGACAGATAAGGATCCACAATGATCACCTTTCCGTCGGTCTCGATGAGCAAGCCCGCCTGTCCGATCCAGGTAATTTTCATATCATTACTCCTCCTCGGGAATGATGGGATACAGCTGAATGGTATTGCCCCCGTCCACCACCAGCTCCGCACCCGTGGTGTTGCGGGCGTGGGCGGCGAAATACCAAACGGCGTCCGCCACGTCCTCGCCTACGGCAACGTCACCGATGGGCGTGAAGCGGCTGGGCACGTTTTTGTAAAAATCGGGATTTTTCACCCAGCGGTCGGTTTTGATCATGCCGGGAAGCACGGCGTTGACGCGAATGTTGTATTTGCCCAGATCCAACGCAAGGGCGCGCATCAGCCCCAGCTGACCCCCCTTGGAGGAAACGTAGGCAATGCGGTCGGGAATGGCGCGATAGGCGGTATTGGAATTGACAAAAACGATGCTTCCGCCGCCCACGTCCTTCATGCGCTTCGCCGCATGCTCGCAGAGGCAGAAGTTCCAGACCACGTTGGTGTTGATCACCTTCATCAGATCGGTGAGGGGATTTTCAAAAATCTTCATCCCAAGCCCCTGGTCGGCGGCGTTCAGAACCAGCGTATCCACGGTGATGCCCTTTTCATCGAGAAAGGCAAACATCTTCTCCACGGAAGCCTCGTCCACCGTACGCTCATCCAGCAGGGAATCGATTTGATAGCCGAGGATCTCCACGTTGGGAAACTTTTCTCTGTATGCCTGCTCTGCGGCACGGACCTTCTCCGAATCTCTACCCGTAAAGACGACGGTCCAGCCTTCGGAGGCAAATTTTTCCACAATGGCAACGCCCGTGTTGATGCAGGCGCCCGTAACGAGTGCGGTTTTCATAGACAGATCTCCTTTCCGATCATCGGAAGTAATAGTATTCGCTGTTTTCCCGTGCGGTATCGTGATTTTCGACGATCAGAACCTTCGCATCGGGGTCCATCAGAAGCGCGTGCCAGGCACCCTGCTTCACGTTGTAGATCTTGCACGGTTCAAGGGGAGTTTCCAGAAACTCCTTCCCCGTTACCAGAGAAGCACGCCCCGAGAGAAGCACGAAGACCTCGTCGGTAAGCAAATGCCGCTCCAGATAATCGTACCGATCGCGGTCGAAGTGCGGTCCGAAATTTGCGATGGCGACCCGCCACCGATCGTAGTGCATGGTGGGATCGTAGCCCACACCGTCGTATTCAAAAATTTCCAAATCTCTCATAGGTCATCAAAAATAAAATTCGGTCTTGGGAGGACGGATGTCGGTCAGCGCACCCGTGTAGTGGCGCAGATTATGCTCCACGTAGGGATGCTTGAGGCATTCCTCCTCGTTCAACTCAATGCCCAAGCCGGGGCGGTCGCTGATCTTGATGCGTCCGTCGGCATATTCCAGAGCCTCATCGGTTACGTCCTTGCGGTAATCTACGTCGCTGTACATGATCTCCAGAATGCAGAAGTTGGGGCAGCAGGCGGCGATCTGCAGGGTTGCGGCGTTGGCAACGGGACCCGAGGGGTTGTGGGGCGCGAAGGGGATGTAATTCGCCTCGGCGATGGCGGCAATCTTCTTCAGCTCCATGATCCCGCCCGCATGGGAGATATCGGGCTGGATATAATCGCAGGCACGGCGGCGGAACAGCTCTTTATAATCAAAGCGGGTATACAACCGCTCCCCTGCGGAGATGGCGACGGGAGACTTGGAGCGAACCGCCTCCAGCGCCTCCAGATTGTTGGGAGGAAGGGGCTCTTCTAAGAACATGG
>JAFPBP010000048.1 GCA_017424085.1 Clostridia bacterium | reverse complement strand
TTGTGTCTGGATTGGTTTAACGGGAATCGCAGTATTTATAATGATCCCGATCTGTCTGCGATGATTGTCGGAATGACGCTTCAAACGAAGCCCGAAGAGATCTACCGAGCCCTTTTGGAGGGAACGGCGTTCGGCACACGGCGTATTTATGATAACATGACCGCCTCGGGCGTTGCCATCGATTCCATTGTGGCTTGCGGCGGGATTTCGCTGAAGGATCCGCTTTTGATGCAGATCTTTGCCGACGTTCTCAACCGTCCCATTCGGGTCTGTGCCTCCAAGCAGGCGCCCGCGTTGGGGTCAGCGATTCGAGCCGCGGTTGCCGCAGGATCCTGCGGGGGCGGATACGATACGATGAAGGATGCGGTAACGGCAATGGCTCGCCTGTCCGATCGGGTTTATGAGCCGAACCCCGCATGCAACGCAATTTATGAATCTTTATATCAACAATATCTTAAGCTGCACGATGCGTTCGGGCAAGAAAACGGCGTAATGAAGCGCCTGCGCGAGCTTCGTGGGGAGGTTGTCAATCATGGCTGAACATTTGTATACCATAGCGATTAACGAGCATTTTGGGAAAAAGTGCGGTTGCCCCGTCTGTTCTCTCTATTCTATGCTGGAGAAGAATGAGATCGATACCATTACGGGCGCCGCCATGATGGAGCCCTCGGTTCGCATTGAAACCAACCGTCAGGGATTCTGCTACGATCATTTTTGCCAGATGATCACCAACGGGAAGCGGTTGCCCGTGGCGTTGATCCTTCAGTCGCATTTGGAGGAGATCCGCGCTCACGTCAATTCCGCAAAGCCCGATGCATCCGAAAAGTATTTGTCCAATCTTGAGCACTCCTGCTACGTCTGCAATCGCATTGCAGAAAAGATGGAGAGTGTCTATTCGAATATTGTCTATTTGTGGAAAACCGATGAAAAATTCCGCAAGCTCTTTTCGGAACAGCCTCGGATCTGCCTCCCGCATTACCGTGCGCTTCTCGCCGCCTCCAAGGAGCTGGGACGGAAGGATCGGCTGGCATTTTGCGAATCTCTGGGCAAGGTGACCGAAGCATCCCTCGACGTTCTGGAGGGGGATATCGATTGGTTCTGCCGCAAGTTTGATTATCGGTATGCCAAAGAGGATTGGAAGAACAGTAAGGACGCCATTGAGCGGACCGTGCAGGCTCTGACCTCGAAATTGCCCGCAAAAGCAAATGAAGATGTTTGAACTATTTTTGAAAAGCCTTGACAATGCGCCGTGAATCGGTTATAATAGTACCATAAATTTGTCGCAACGAGGTGTACTATGTCTCTTGATACCGTAAAACTGATTTTTTCTCAGCGTTATAACGCATCTGTTAACGATCTTTCCGCCGAATCCCTCATCGTCGATATTTGTAACGACTCTTTGGAGGTTCTGGAGCTTCTGATGTACATCGAAGAGGAGTTCGGTGTTGAGGTTCCCGATGATGTTGCTCAGGATCTGAAAACCCTTGGCGACATTGCCGCCTTTATGGATAACAACATTCCCGAAGACACTGTGGCTGAAATCTCCGAAAAGCTGCGCGAAAATAACTGAGCCTTCCCGCCGAGAGATCTTCTTTCGGCGGTTCGCTTTGATTGAAAGGATATCTCATGCGCGTTCTTGCCATTGATTACGGAATGTCCCGCACTGGAATTGCGGTCTCTGACCCTACGGGTTTGATTGCTTCCCCTTATCGGGTGATTCCTTCCCGAAATTATGAAAAATTGCTCCTCGGCGTTGGGGAGGTTTTGGCTGAAGTCAAGCCCGATCGAGTGATCCTCGGGTACCCCGGGCGCACCGACGGCGCAAAAAGCGAAATGTGCGAGCGCGTAGAGCGCTTTCGTGACGAGATCGTCCAACGCTTTGGTGTAACGCCTCAATTGTTGGATGAGAAGTATACCACCGTCATCGCCTCCCGCATGCTCCATGACGGGGGAACCCGCACCAAGGAGCAGCGAAAAACCATTGATGCGGCGGCTGCCGCCGTGCTTCTGCAAGGATATCTGGATTCCTTGCGTTGAATCTGAATCACAAAATAACTCCTTCCGCAATATACTGGAATAGTCCCTGCGGAAGGAGTTTTGTTATACATGAAAATTGTTCAAAAATACGGAGGATCGTCTCTTGCCGATGAGGAATGTCTGCGTCGCGTTGCGGCACGAATTCAGCGTGATGCGCAGGACGGGAATGTTCTGGTCGTCGTTTCGGCGCAGGGAAAGACCACCGATGCGCTGACCGAGAAGTATCGTCAAGTTTCGTCGGAATTTCCCTCGCGGGAATCGGACGCTCTTTTGGTTTGCGGCGAATTGGCATCCTCGGCGCTTCTTGCGGCAACGTTGCGCTCCATTGGCGTCGATGCCGTGTCGCTTCACGGAGGGCAGGTCCCAATTCTTGCGGATGGTCCCTTCGGAAACGCTGTGATCCAACGCATCAATACGAAAAAAATCCGTAAGGCGTGGCGAAGGGGACAGGTCGTTGTTGTTCCCGGGTTTCAAGGAGTGGACCGTGAAGGAAGCTTCATGACCCTCGGGCGGGGCGGCTCCGATACCTCTGCCGTTGCTCTCGCGGCGGCGCTTCGGGCAGATCGTTGCATGATCTTTACCGATGTGGACGGAGTCTATTCCGTGGATCCCCGCCGTTTCCCCGAGGCGGTACGGTTTCCTTCTGTGAATACCGCTACCATGGTCTCTTTGGCGGAGAACGGGGCAAAGGTTTTGCACCCAAAAGCGGCGATGCTGGCGTTGGAGCATGACGTCCCGCTGGAAATTCTCACGTCCTTTGCGGATCGGGAGGGGACGATGGTTTCCCTACGATCCCCCGAGCGGATCGGAATTACCGTAAAGCCTGTTTCGGAGGAAATTTCTGCGGTAACCGTGATTTTCGATCTTCCCCCGAACGGAAAAACTCTGTTTTTGCTGACTGAGGCAATGTCCTATTTCGACGGAATTCCCTACTACACGGGCTCCGCTCTTCAGGTGACGCTGCCAACGCAGCATGCAGACGATCTGATCCGTGCGTTTCACGGAATTCTGTATCCCGTCGAATGAATATAAAATGGGAGGATGCTTTGAAAGCATCCTCCCTAGGGTTTAATTATCGCTTACAGATATTTCTTCAGTTCGTCCGAAAGCTCTGCAGGATCGCAGCTGACGGTGATGGTGATGTTGATGTTGCGAATCACCTTATCAACCTCTGCGAGGAAGCTTTCCAGGGCTGCAAGATCGGTTCCGCAGATCTTGGTGATGGAATCGACGAAGATGTCGGTGATATCATAGTTTGCGGACATGAGACCGCACAGGAAGCCGAAGAAACGGTCGTAGCTGTCAATATCATACTCTTCGGAACTGATCAGGCGGACCTTGTGGCTGATGTCGTAAATAAGCTTTCTGCCTTTTTCGACACAAACGACGCTGCCTTGGTCTGCGGCAATGGCTTTGTTTGCCTCGGCGATGAGGGTTTTTGTTTTGCCTGTTCCTTTGAGACCTGCGATGAGTTTAATCATAGGGATATCCTCCTCTTTTTTTATCTGACTTTATTATAGCACATTTTTTTACGAATTGCAAGAGGGAAAATGGAATTCTTTGTCAAAAACCGAAATTATTTCAATTTTGCTTCCAATTCTGCTCTCATATCCTCGTATCCGGGCTTGCCGAGCAGGGCAAACATGTTCTTTTTGTATGCTTCCACGCCGGGCTGATCAAAGGGATTGACTCCCAACAGGTATCCGGAGATTGCGCAAGCCTTCTCATAGAAGTAGATCAGGTAGCCAAGGGAGTGTGCCGAAGCATCCTCCAGCTCCAGAACCACGGAGGGAACGCCGCCGTCCATATGTGCCAATGCGGTTGCCTGGAACGCCTTTTTGTTTACGTCCTGCATGGACTTGCCCGCAAGGAAATTCAGACCGTCCAGGTTTTCGGGATCGGTGCCGACGACCAGGGATTTCTTTTCCTTGTTGACCCAAAGAACGGTTTCAAACATGGTCCGCATGCCATCCTGCAGATACTGACCCAAGGAGTGCAGATCGGTGGAGAAGATCATACTGGTGGGGAAGAGCCCCTTGTTGTCCTTGCCTTCGCTTTCGCCGAAAAGCTGCTTGATCCATTCGCCGAAGCACCAGAGGTAGGGCTCGTAGCCGACAGTAACCTCGACCGAACGACCCTTCCGCAGGAGAATGTTGCGGATGGCGGCATATTCGTAGCAGGGGTTCTTTGCAAGATCGGGATCGGAGAAATCCTTCATGGCATCTGCGGCACCCTGCATCAGAGCATCGATGTCGATGCCTGCGGCGGCGATGGGCAGAAGACCCACGGCGGTAAGAACCGAGAAACGGCCTCCCACGTCGTCGGGAATGACGAAGGATTCGTAGCCCTCGCGATCAGCCAGAGACTTCAGAGTTCCGCGTGCTTTATCGGTGGTGGCGTAGATGCGCTCTCTTGCTCCATCCTTGCCGTATTTGTTTTCTAAGTATTCCTTCAGAATGCGGAATGCCAGCGCGGGCTCGGTGGTGGTGCCCGATTTGGAGATGATGTTCACGCTCACGTCCTTGCCCTCACAGATGGAAAGGACCTCCTGCAGGTGGGTGGAGGAGATGGAGTTTCCGATGAAATAGATCTCGGGGGTTCCGTCTCTCTTCAGATTGTTATACATGGGAGAGGTGACGAATTCGATGGCTGCGCGTGCGCCCAGATAAGAACCGCCGATGCCGATGACCAAAAGAACGTCGGTGTCCTTCTTGATCTTTTCTGCGGCTTTCTTGATGCGGGCAAATTCTTCCTTGTCGTAATCTGCGGGAAGATTAACCCAACCCAAAAAATCGTTTCCCGCACCGTTTTTCTCGCGCACGAGTGCGTCTGCCGCCGCTACGAAGGGCTTCATGGAATCATATTCCTTTTCGCCAATGAAACCGTTGAGGTACTGTTTGTTCAAATTCAAGACCATGGTGTTATATTCTCCTGTTCTGAGAGATTTAGTACAAAAAAAATCAGTCGATGGAAAAGTCCGAGCTGTCGTATTCGGGGAGCGTCGCAGGGCGCGCCGGAACCCTCTTCAACGAGCAGTATACAAACTTTTTGCAATCGACTTTGGGGGAGATCAGTCCGTACCGTTTGCAGACAACGTTTCCGTCGCGCAGTACGTTCCCGTTTTTGCAGTAGGAACAGCTCGGCTCAATGTGTTTGCGAAACATGGGATCATCTCCTTTCGACATTATTATAGCACAGATTGACCCGGAATGCAAGATATGTGTGTTAATTTTAAATTAAATTTTACTTTTATTTAAACTTTCTTTACAAATCGCATCTTTTGTATTATAATATATAGAGTCTAATTATGAAAGAGGTGCTTTTGTTGGAGAAAAGCAGACACGTTCCTGCGGAGGAGATCCTTCGTCAATGGGATTTTATCCGCCTGATGCGTGAAGAAAACGATGCCCGTATCGCCTCGGGGCGGCTTCCCCTCGTTGCCTGCACGCGGACCTTCGGCTGTCAGCAGAACGAGAACGATACCGAGCGCATCAACGGGATGCTGGAGCAGATGGGCTTCGATTTTACCGATTCGCCCGAATCTGCAGATCTCGTTTTGTTCAATACGTGTGCGATCCGCGATCATGCGGAACAGAAGGTGTACGGAACTGTCGGCGCCTTGGCTCCGCTGAAGAAGACTGCCCCCGATAAGATCATTGCTCTCTGCGGCTGTATGGTTCAGCAGCCTGCCGTTGCCCGTACGATCCGCAGTAAGTATCGTCACGTGGATCTGCTGTTCGGACCTCACGCTCTGCATCGTTTTCCCGAGAATCTTTACCGTGTATATACGAAGCGCGGTTGCGTGATCGATAACGAGCCTTCCGACGGTATGATTGCGGAGGATCTTCCCATTCGCCGTGAGGACAAGACCCGCGCCTGGGTGACCATTATGTCGGGGTGCAATAATTTTTGCACCTATTGCATCGTCCCACACGTGCGCGGTCGCGAACGAAGCCGTGATCCGAAGGCGGTCTTGCGGGAGGTCAAGGAGTTGATCGAGGCGGGCTATCGGGATATTACGCTTCTGGGGCAAAATGTCAATTCCTATTGCAACGACTTGGAGATCGATTACGATTTTTCCGATCTTCTCAGGGAGATTGATGCGTTGGACGGGGATTTTACCGTTCGCTTTATGACGTCACACCCCAAGGATGCTTCCGAAAAGCTGATTGACACCATTGCTGCGGGGCGCCATTTGTCCCATCACATTCATTTGCCCGTGCAGTCGGGAAGCGATCGGATTCTGAATCTGATGAACCGCCGCTATACCCGCGAGGATTATCTGAAGTTGATCCGTTATGCTAAGGAGCGTATTTCCGACGTGGTCTTTACCTCCGATATCATCGTAGGGTTTCCTACCGAAACCGAAGAGGATTTCGAAGATACGCTGGCGCTGGTTCGTGAGGTGGAATACGATGGCTTGTACACCTTCATTTATTCTCCCCGTAAGGGAACTCCCGCCGCCGAAATGGAGCAGATTCCCGATGAGGTCAAGGGAAATCGGTATCGCCGCCTGTGCGATCTTCAAAGCGAGCTTTCCCTTCAGGCGAATCAACGCCTCGTGGGAACCGTGCAGACCGTTCTCGTGACGGGGATCAACGAAAAAGATCCCTCCCTGTGTGACGGCAGGACCGACGGAAACAAGCTGGTCCATTTCCCGGGGAATTATCCTGCGGGGACAACCCTTTCGGTACGCATCGACCGCGCCTTCAATTGGGGTATGCTGGGAAGCGTTTCCGAAGCCTGAATTTGTGTTTGATGAAAACAATATAAAAACTAACGAAAAGAGGATTTTTACCATGACCGATCTTACCAAACTTGCTCACGAGCTGGGCGAAGCCATTGAACAGTGTGAAGAATTCAAGAAGTATAACGAGCTGAAGGCTCTTCAGGAGACCGACTCCGAGCTTCAGATGTTTATCGGAGAATACAATCTTCGCCGTATGCAGTTGATGAACGAGCTCCAGAAGGATGAAGCCGATCAGGATGAGGCTATGCTGGACAGCATGCGCGATATGATGAACGATGCCTATGAAAAGGTGATGAATCATCCCGTGATGAAGGATTTCTCCGCTGCCTCCGAGGCGTTGCAGGAGCTGGTGAACAGCGTCTATCAGATCATTAACTTCCACGTGACCGGCGAAGAGCCTCATTCCTGCAGCGGAAACTGCTCCGGCTGCTCCGGTTGCCACTAAGGAAACAATACGAGATAAGGACGAAAACAATGGCAGAGATCATAACTGCACAGGGAGAAGTGATTCAGACCGAAAAACTCTCTCCCATGATGCGACAGTACGTTGAACTGAAGCAACAGCATAAGGATTGCATCCTCATGTACCGTCTCGGAGACTTCTACGAGATGTTCTTTGACGATGCACGTACGGTGAGCCGCGAGCTGGATCTGACGCTGACGGGCCGTGATTGCGGGCTTGATGAGCGCGCACCCATGTGCGGCGTGCCCTTTCACAGCGTGGATAACTATATCGCCCGTCTGGTTGCAAAGGGGTTCAGCGTAACCATTTGCGAGCAGAATAAGGCGGAGAACTCCAACGAGGTTCTCGGTCGGGACGTGACGAGAGTCATTACCCCCGGAACCGTGACCGATCCCGCCATGCTGGATGAAAAGAAGAACAACTATATCGTGGGCATTTTCGCTGACGAGAAGCGCGTTGCGTTTTGTTACGCCGACGTTACCACGGGAGATTTCTTCCTGACCGACACCTATAAATGCTCCGATTCCGGGCTTCTGTCCCATCTCTGCCGTTATTCTCCCCGCGAGGCGTTCGTGAATGCGACTGCCGCAAAGACCCGTCTGATTTCCGAGTATTTTTCAAAGTTGGGTCATTGCACCGTCAAGGAAGGGGAGAACGACAGCTTCCGCCTCAAGGATTGCATCCGTCGCATCGAAAAGCAGACGGGAAAGCCTCTTGCGGAACTGAATCTTCCCGAGGGAGACATTCTGCTGCGTGCCGTCGGCGGTCTTTTGGATTATCTGTACCGCACCCAGCTGTGTGATCTTTCTCATATGAAAAACCTTCGCCATATGGCGGATGGGGATTATATGGAGCTGGATTATTCCACGTGGCGCAATCTTGAGGTTGTGGAGACCCTTCGTACCAAGGATCGTCGCGGCTCTCTGATCGGAGTTCTCGATAAGACCCGTACCGCCATGGGCTCTCGCCAGATCCGTAAGTTCCTGGAAAAGCCGTTGATGGACATCCCCTCCATTCTGGCGCGTCAGGATGCCATTCGCAAGCTTTACGACAGCCATCTGGAGCGTACCGAGCTGCGGGATTATCTGATCAACGTGCGGGACGTTCAGCGTCTGATGACCAAGATCGTTTACGATACGGTGAATCCCCGCGACATGAAAATGCTTTCGGTCAGCTTTTCCGCTTTCCCCGAGTTGAAGCGGATCCTGACCCCCATGGAGCCGCAGCTGCTTCGCCGCATCTGTGAGGATATCGATCCTCTGGATGATCTTTGCTCCATGATCGACGAGGCATTGGCGGAGGATCTTCCCATGACGATCCGCGACGGAAATATCATTCGTGACGGGTACAACGCACATCTGGACGAGCTTCGGGATCTGCACAAGAATTCCAAGCAGATTTTGGCGAATATCGAAGCCTCCGAAAAGGAAAAAACGGGAATCAAGAATCTGAAGGTTGGCTACAACAAAATTATCGGATACTATATCGAAGTGACCAAGCTGAACTCCTCGCTGGTTCCCGAGCACTACATTCGCAAGCAGACCCTGCTCAATTCCGAGCGTTACATTACCCCCGAGCTGAAGGACGTGGAGCAGCGCCTTGCCACGGCAAGCGAGCAGATCGCGCAGATCGAATACGAGCTGTTTACCGAGCTGAAGCATCGCCTGTCCGATGCGCTGGAGCGTATTCGCCGTACCTCCGAGGCAGTCGGGCTTCTGGATGCCCTTGCCTCTCTTGCGCAGGTTGCGCTGAAAAATAATTACACCTGCCCCTTTGTCAACGAGGGTGACGTGATCGAGATCAAAAACGGACGCCATCCCGTGGTCGAGTCGATGCTGAAGGACGATATGTTCGTCCCCAACGATACTTACCTTGACCGCAAGGATCATCGCACCGCCGTGATCACGGGCCCCAACATGGCAGGTAAATCCACCTATATGCGGCAGGTCGCCATTATCGTTCTTATGGCGCAGATCGGCTCCTTTGTTCCCGCATCCGCCGCTACCATCGGCGTTTGTGACCGCATCTTTACCCGAGTGGGGGCATCCGACGATCTTGCCATGGGGCAGTCTACCTTTATGGTGGAAATGACCGAGGTTGCGTACATCGTTCGGAACGCCACTCGCCGCAGTCTGATGATCTTCGACGAGATCGGGCGCGGAACGTCCACCTTCGATGGTATGAGCATTGCCCGTGCCGTGGTGGAATATACGACCAAGAAGATCTGCGGTAAATCCCTGTTTGCGACCCATTACCACGAGCTGATCGCCCTTGAAGACATCATGGAGGGCGTGAAGAACTATAATATTGCCGCCAAGAAGAAAGGAAAGGATATTATCTTCCTTCGCAAGATCGTGGAAGGCGGCACCGATGACAGCTACGGCGTTGAGGTTGCCCGTCTTGCGGGCGTACCCGAGGAGATCATCCGTCGCGCCGAGGTGATCCTGCAGGATCTGGAATCCGCTCCCGTCGCCGCTCCCAAGGCTTTGCCCGCAGAAGAGGATCTTCAGATCTCCATGACCGCAGGATATGCCGACGAGATCATCGAAGCGCTGAAAAAGCTTGACGTTACCATTCTGACTCCCATTGAAGCCATGAACGAGCTTTATCGCCTGTCCAAGCAGGCAAAGGATATCTGACCGAAGGAAAGGACTTTGAATTATGCCCGAGATCCGACTTCTTGACTCCTCCGTGATCAATTTGATCGCGGCAGGTGAGGTTGTGGACCGCCCCGCCTCTGCCGTAAAGGAAATGGTGGAAAACGCCATTGACGCAGGGGCGAAGCATATTACCGTAGAGATCCGCCGAGGAGGCTTGGAGCTGATCCGAATCACCGATGACGGGTGCGGTATGACGGCGGACAATGCCAGACGGGCGTTTTTGAAGCATGCAACCAGCAAAATTACCGATCGTGAGGATCTGAATCGTATTTCGACCCTTGGGTTCCGCGGTGAGGCATTGGCTGCCATTTCAGCCGTTTCCAAGATCTCTCTGACCACAAAGCCTGCGGATCAGACCGTAGGCGTTCGGTTTGAGGTTGAGGCAGGGGAGATCCTTTCGGAGGAGGAATGCGGTTGTCCCGACGGATCGGTCTTTTTTGTTCGCAATTTGTTTTATAACACTCCCGCACGGTTGAAATTCATGAAATCCGAGCCCGCGGAGGCGGGCGCCGTGCAATCGGTGATGGAGAGGCTTGCGCTGTCTCATCCCGATATTTCCTTCCGCTTTATTTCCAACGGTACCGATCGACTGCATACCACGGGAAGCGGGAATCTGACCGAAGCTGTCTTTTCTGTTTTCGGGCGTGAATTTGCTGAAATGTCTCTGTCTGCCGACCATACCTCGGGAGACGTGCGTGTGTGGGGCTTGATCGGGAAGCCCGTCTATTCCAAGGCGAATCGCAACCGTCAGATCTTTTTCCTGAACGGGCGGTTCGTTCGATCCCCCATTTTGTCTGCAGGATTTGAAAACGCCTATCACAACAGAATGCTCATCGGGCGTGCTCCCGTCTGTGTGCTCTTCGTTGAAATGCCGACCGAAAACGTAGACGTGAACGTTCACCCCGGGAAGCTGGAGGTGAAGTTCTCCGATGAAAACGGCGTTGCCTACGCCGTACGTAAGGCAGCGGAAACTGCCCTTTCTTCAGACAGCGGCATCGTTGAGATTAACGTGCCTCGCCCCGTTCCCGTCGTTGAACCCAAGCCCGTCGTAAAGCCCATGCCGAGCGTGGTGAAAATTTCGGTCCCCGAAGCGTCTCCCGCTCCCGCAAAGCCCATCGAGCGCCCCACACCTTCGGTTCCTCCTGCAAAGAAGGCGCCCATCGTGCGCGAAGAACCTCGCGTGGTTCCCATGGAAGAGGTTAAGCCGCAACCGTCCACCGAAAAGCCTGCGGAATTTTCGGGCTGGACCATTACTCCTCCTGTCGACGCATCCGAGATTCGAGTCAGCGACGTGGTCATTTCTGCTCCCATTCGGACCGCTCCGCCCCCACCTCCTCCCGTAATGCCCGAGGTTGCACCCTCTGTTTCCAAGCCTGCCGCAAGGGTTTCACGGATCACCGTTTCCGATCCTGTTCCCGCGCCTGTCGTTTCTTCCGAGTCCGAACCCGTGTTGTTTCAGGCGGAAGAGGAGGTTCGCATCGTCGGTGAGGTCTTTGACTGCTATATTCTGGTGGAAAAAGGGGAAGACGTTCTGTTTATTGACAAGCACGCCTTGCACGAGCGGATGAACTTTGAAAAGCTTCGCAAGTCCGATATTCCTGCTCAATCCTTGTTGCACCCCATCGTGCTCAACATCGGAATTCAGGAAAATCGTATTCTCGTGGAGCACGCGGATTTCCTTGCCCGTTTTGGGTTTATTCTGGAGTCCTTTGCGGAGGATCTTCTGATTCGCGAGATTCCCGCTCTGATCGATCCCGAGGATGCCGAGCCCTTGCTTCAGCAATTTGCGGATTCTCTGGCGTTGGGAAAGAGCGATTCTCTGATGGATTGGTTTTATTACGACCTTGCCTGCAAGGCATCCATTCGCTCGGGCAGTAAAACCACCCGCCCCGAGCTGGAGGGTTTGGTGAAGGAATATTTCCGTCGGGAATCTGAGCTTCAGTATTGCCCACACGGACGCCCCATCGTGTTCTCTTTGTCGAAAAAATCCATTGAAAAACAGTTTAAGCGCGTGAAATAAGATGAAGCCACTTGTTGTCGTTATCGTTGGTCCCACAGCATCGGGGAAGACCCGCCTTTCCATTGAGCTTGCCAAGCGGTTTGACGGAGAGATCGTTTCTGCCGATTCCATGCAGATCTACCGCTCCATGGATATCGGAACCGCCAAGCCGTCTCTTGAAGAACGGTGCGGGATCCCTCATCATATGATGGATATTGTGGATCCCTCCGAGGAATATACCTTAAAAGAATATCTGACCGATGCGAACTCCTGCGTGCAGGATATCTTGGCACGGGGAAAATTGCCCATTCTTGTGGGTGGGACGGGGTTGTACGTCACCTCGTTTATGAACAATCTGACCCTTTCCGAGGAATCCTGCGATGATGCGTATCGTGATTCCCTTGAGCGGGATTATGATTCTCTTGGCGGTGATGCAATGCTGGAGAGGCTTCGATCCATTGATCCGGAACTTGCGGCTCGGTTGTATCCCAAAGACCGAAAGCGCATTCTGCGCGGGCTTGAGGTCTTTCATAATACGGGGATCACCCAGAGCGAGCAGAACCGTCGTGCGCTGGAAACGGAAAGCCCGTACGAATTTCTCTGCTTCGGCTTGACCGCCGACGATCGGGCGTTTTTGTACGATCGGATCGATTCCCGCGTTCACATGATGATCCGCGACGGGTTGGAGGCGGAGGTTCGTGCTATATCTTCCCGAAATTGCTCCCGTACTGCGCGCCAAGCCATCGGATATCGCCAATTTGATGCGTATTTTGCAGGGGAGGCGTCTTTGGAGGATACGATTGCTCTCATCCAAAAGGAGAGCCGAAACTATGCAAAACGGCAGTTGACCTGGTTTCGTCGGGATCAACGCATCCGTTGGTTCGCGATTGATCGTCTTAATTTTGACATTATTCTGAACTCTTGTACCGAGGATATAGCCAAATACACGGAAGTGTGATATAATAAAATATAAACGAATCACACACTCACAACAGCATCGCCTCCGTGAAAGGAGAATCTCCATGGAACAGGAAGTTCTTGAAGCCCAAAAGTCCGTTCGCAACGGAAACATTCAGGATCAGTTTTTGAACAATGCCCGTAAAAACCGCTTGCCGATCATCGTCTATCTTGTCAGCGGATTCCAGTTGCGCGGCGTGGTCAAAAGCTTTGATAATTACGTAATTTTATTGGAATCCGATGGAAAAGAGAGCATGATCTACAAGCATGCGGTTTCCACGATTTCTCCCATTTGAGTATGAACAGTAAAGTCAGCCGTGCCTTCTTTTGGATTTTTATCGCACTGGTGTTGGTATATCTCATGATCAGCATCGTTCCCTCCGTTTTTTCTACCGAGGGAATATCGGTTGAGACAGCAAAGGCCATTACGTATGAAGATGCTTTGACCGTTTCGGGAATCGTTCTTCGCTCCGAAACGGTGGTCACCTCTTCCAATCCTCTTGTGTCCGTGGATTACAAGGTGTCGGATGGGGATCGTGTGGGAAAGGGGGACGTGCTTGCGGCTTACAGCAGCAGCGAGACCTCTTCTTCCGATCGGTTGCTTCTCAATTCCTTGGAGCGCCGTATTGCCTTATACAGTGAAAGTCTTTTCTCAACTACGCAGTACGATCTGAAGACTCTGGATTCAAAAACAAAGGGTGCGATCAATGCATATCTTGACGTCTCCCGTGACGGGAATCTTGCAGATACGCTGAATGCAGGCGAGGACGTTATGTCCTTCTTTATCAAGCGTGATATAAAAGCGACCGGTGATACTTCCTATTATAAAGCGATTCTCGCCAATTGCGAGACCTCCAAGAAAACGATTCTGCAGGGATCGTCGGCTCAGCAGTATACGGTAAAATCCTCCGGTTCCGGTTATTTTACCTCCCGATATGACGGATACGAATTTCTGAATGCCGCCGATTATACCTCTGTCTTACCCGAGGACGTACGTAATCTTTGCCGTGTTTCGCCGCAGACCATTCCCGAGAATTACGTGGGGAAGCTTCAGCGATCTACTACCTGGTCTTATCTCTGCGTAGTCGACGAGTCCGCTGCGGAGCGGTTAAAGGTCGGGATCACCTGGACCTTGGTGTTTGACGTTCCTTCCCATGGGACACAGAGGGTGCCAATGAAGATTTCATCGGTATCCTCTCCCGTAAACGGTGAGATCTCCGTGATCTTTACTTCAACGGACTTTAATAATGCACTGTTTTCGCTTCGCTTTGCCGATGCAAAAATTGTTCTTCAAACCTATTCGGGCTTCCGCATCAAGCGTGATGCTATCCGTATTTCGGAAGGGCAGAGCGGCGTTTACGTTCTGTCGGGAGCAAAGCTTGTCTTCAAGCCCGTAACCGTTCTTTTCCGCAGTGACGAGAGCGATTTTGCGGTGGTTGCCGCAAACAGCACGGTTGCCCTGCGCACCTTATTGCAAAACGATTCGGTCGTTGTCGGCGGGAAAGACATTTATGACGGAAAGGTCGTAAATATAAACTGATGATTCGGGATAATTACAATCGCATTTTGCAGGATATTGCAGATATTACAAAAACCAACGGCATCGGGCAGGCTGTAACGCTCGTTGCTGTAACAAAGAATCAGCCCGACGAGGTATTTTCGGAGTTAAGCGAACTCGGCGCTCGGGATTTTGCCGAGAATCGGGTTTCGGCTTTGGAGCAGCGTTCTCATCTGATGAACGGAACACGTCATCTGATCGGGCATTTACAGACTAACAAGGTCAAAAAGGCGTTGCGCTATGCCGATCTGATCCATTCTGTGGATTCTCTGCATCTGGCAGAGGAGATCAATCGCTGTTGCCTTGCGGAAAACAGAACGGCAGACATTTTGATTCAAGTCAACATCGCAAAGGAACCGCAGAAATACGGCGTTTTTGAAGAGGACCTGGACGAACTTCTGGAGAAGGTCTCGCAGTTGCCCGCCCTTCACGTCCGCGGATTGATGGCGATTATGCCCATCGAGACCAAGGACGAGTATTATCAATCCATGTACAAGCTGTTCAGTCACTGTCTGGACGGCAAGCAATACAACAACATCACCATGGAGATTCTTTCCATGGGAATGAGCAACGATTACCCCACGGCTGTTCGCTACGGCGCAACCATGATCCGTGTGGGGCGCGGGCTCTATCTATAACGAATGAAAGGATGCTACTTATGGGAATTTTTGACCGATTTGCCCCCCATGACGATGAAGAAGAATACGAAGAGGACGTTTCCGTTCCCGAAAAACGGGAAAATTCCGCCTCTGCCGTGTCTGGAAAGGCGAAGAAGCAGTTTGTTCTTTTCCGCCCCAAC
>JAFPBP010000047.1 GCA_017424085.1 Clostridia bacterium | reverse complement strand
GGGATCGCACAGGTGCAGGTTGACAAAATCCACCATTTCCGCCCCCAAGGACTGCGGATCGGGCACGATCTGCTTTTCCGCCTCGCCAAAATGAACCGAGGATAACAGCGCAGACAGATAAGAGCGGATGCGGACGGGATCCCCGTCTGCGTTGCACATGGCTTCAAAAAGCGCCAACGGGGTCAGCGACCCAAATCGGGAGGGAGGATAGAAATTTTCCTCACCCAAAGGTCGATCGTGGAAGGGAGCCATCAGAGAGGATCGAAGCTCTGCGGGGAGAACCTCGGGGGTGAAATTGATCACGTACCGCTCGTAGGGCTCGGGACCGTCCAGCAAAAGCTTATGAGTCTCCCCCGGACGCATGAGAAGCAGACTTCCGTATTCCAAGCGCCAGACCCGTCCCTCCACCATGTAGCGGGCATTACCCGACACGAAGCAAAAGATCTCATAGTCGTTGTGCATATGGATCGAAAAATGGGATTCCTTCGGCTCCTTCGTAATATTGTGGAACAGAAAAAAGCCTTCACCGGTTGCCTGATGCAAGGTCATAAACGCCTCACCTCCGTGTTTTCTCTATTATAGCACAGAATGACGAAAAATGCAATATCTTTTGACAAAAAAGTTTATTGCATTGATTTCTTTCCTATGCTATAATAAGAAAAAAGGACTTGGGAGGTATACTCATGAGTGAAATCAAGATCACCCTTGCCGCCTTTGCGGACGAAGCCGATGCGGAGCTGAGCGGGCAGATCGCCGCCATGAAGCGAAACGGACTTTCGCGCATTGAGCTGAGAAACGTGGGAAGACTGTCCTGCGCCGATCTGACGGCGGAAATGGCAAAGGAGATCCGTGCCCGTCTGGACGACGAAGGAATGCGAGTCGAGACCCTTGGGTCCCCCATCGGAAAGGTAAAGATCTCCTCGGATTTCAGCGCGGAAGCCGAACGCTTTTTGCGAATCGCGGAAACGGCACACCTTCTCGGGGCATCGAAGATCCGCATGTTCAGCTTCTTCCGTGATCCCGAATGGGAGGAAGAACGGGGACAGACCACGGCGCTGGAATATCTGACCAAGCTTTCGGAGCGGGCGGGAGATCTGATGCTCTGCCACGAAAACGAAAAGGGCATTTACGGAGACGGATACGAATTCTGTCTTTCGATCTGCAAAAACGTACCCAAGATCCGAGCAATCTTCGACCCCTCCATCTTCGTGCAATGCGGCGTTGACACCGCCGTTGCCTGGGAGGCGCTGAAGGAGCACGTGGAATACCTGCATCTGAAGGACGCCCGTGCGGACGGAATCGTGGTTCCCTGCGGCGACGGCATCGGAAACGTTCCTGCCATCATGGGAGATTTCATCGACCGCGGAGGACGGTTCATGACGCTGGAGCCCCACCTTGCCAATTTTGCCTCGAAAAAATTCCTGGAAAAGGAAGAATACAAAACCTGCGGATACGCCTTCGACGACGCAAACGAAGCCTTTGATGCGGCGGTGGCTGCGGTTCGCAAGATTCTGAATGAAAAAGGAGCGATTGCACAATGATCGTCGGAGCACAACTTTACACGTTGAGAGATTCCTGCAAAACCTTGGAGGATCTTTCGGAAACTCTGAAGCGGGTAGCGGACATGGGATATACCGCCGTACAGCTTTCGGGAGTCTGCGCCTACGACGGGGAATGGATGAACGAGGAGCTGAAGAAAAACGGTCTGGTAGCACCTCTGACCCACACCGCCCCCAACCTGATCAAGGAGGACCCCGCGGCAGTTCTGAAAAATCATCTGGCGTTCGGATGCCGTCGCATCGGAATCGGATCCTGCCCCGGAGGCATCAGTGACGCAACCTACGACGGATTCGTAGCGGATTTCCGTCCCGTGGCAGACTACTTTGCGGAAAACGGTGCGAAATTCTATTACCATAATCACTATCAGGAGTTCGTTCGTGCCGCCGACGGAAAGCGCTTCATCGAAAAGCTCTGCGAGGATTTCCCTGCGGATAAGCTGGGCTTTATTTTAGATACCTATTGGGTGCAGTTTGCGGGCGGAGATCCCGCAGAATGGCTCAACGCCCTGAAGGGTCGTGTGGACAGCATCCATTTCAAGGACATGACCTACGTAAACAAGGCGCATTGCATGGTTCCCATCGGGGAAGGAAACCTGAACTGGAAGCGTATCATTGCAACGGCGGAGGATCTGGGGACCGAATACGCATTCGTGGAGCAGGACAACTGCAACGGTGAGGATCCCTTCGACTGCATGAAGCGCAGTTATCAATTCTTGAAAGCACAAGGCTTGCAATAAGGAGGAGCGTTTATGGAACGGAAAATCAGACTGGGCGTGATCGGCATCGGAAACATGGGGACCGGTCACATCAAAAACATTGAAGGCGGAAAGTGCCCCGAAATTATTCTTGCGGCGGCGGCTGACACCAACCCCGCAAAGGAGCAATGGATCAAGGATAACGTATCCCATCCCGTCCCCTTCTTCCACACGGCGGAGGAAATGATGGACAGCGGACTTGTGGATGCGGTCATCGTGGCAACGCCTCACTACGGACACCCCGTTTACGCCATCAAGGCAATGAAGAGGGGCTTGCCCGTCGTCATCGAAAAGCCTGCGGGGGTATACACCAAGCACGTTAAGGAAATGATCGCCGTTGCGGACGAAACCAAGGTTCCTTTGGCAATCATGATGAACCAGCGCACCTCCTCCATCTACCGCAAGATGCGGGAGATCGTGCAGTCGGGCGAAATGGGCGCCATCAAGCGCACCAGCTGGATCGTTACCGACTGGTACAGAACCCAGGCGTATTACGATTCGGGCGATTGGCGTGCCACCTGGTCGGGCGAGGGTGGCGGCGTTCTGATGAACCAATGCCCCCATCAGCTGGACCTGTGGCAATGGATCTGCGGCATGCCCAAAACCGTTTCCGCAAATATGTATTTCGGCAAATGGCACGATATTGAAGTAGAGGATGACGTGACGGTCTTCGTGGAATACGAAAACGGCGCCACGGGCACCTTCATCACCACCACGGGCGACTGCCCCGGCTCCAACCGCTTCGAGATCACCCTGGAAAAGGGCAAGCTGATTGCGGAAAACCACAAGCTGCTCCAATGGATCTCGGAGGAATCCGAGCCCGAATGGAACAAAAAAGCCAGCGGATTTGAAAAATTCCCCCTGGAATTCCGCGAGGTTGATACGAAGAACACCGACGAGAGCATGGCAAACATCGTGGATAAGGCGCATTCGGGCGTGCTGAACGCCTTTGCGGCGCACATTCTGCGGGGAGAGCCTCTGGTTGCCGACGGACGGGAGGGCATCAACGGTCTTTCCATCTCCAACGCTTGCCACCTTTCCGCATGGACGGGGAAAAAGGTCTCCCTGCCTCTGGACGACGAGGAATACTACAACGAGCTGATGAAGCGCGTTGCCGTTTCCCGCCGCAAGGAGGTCCCCATGGGAACGGGAGTTGCGGATCTTTCGGATACATACAATTCATAAGGAGGCGAGTACCGTGAAGACGGTCTCTATCGGAATTATCGGAATCGGAAACATCGGCTCCGCTCATGCCGTCGCCCTGCGGGACGGACGGGTAGAGGGCGCGCGCCTTGCCGCTATCTGCGATATTGACCCCAACAAGCAGACATGGGCACGGGAAAACCTTCCCGACGTTGCCGTCTACGAGAATCATCGGGATTTCTTTAATCATTCGGGCGTGGATGCGGTGATCCTGTCGGTGCCCCATTATTTCCATCCTCCCTACGCCATGGAGGGCTTTGCCCACGGAATGCACGTGCTTTCCGAAAAGCCCGCAGGGGTGGCGGTCTCTGCCGTCAAGGAAATGATGGAGGCGGCAAAAGCATCGGGTAAGGTTTTTGGGATCATGTGGAACCAGCGAACCGACCCCATGTATCAGGAGGTTCGGCGCATGGTGCAGGAGGGCGAATTGGGAAAACCCCTGCGCCTCATGTGGCAGACCACCCGCTGGTACCGCACGCAGGAATATTACGACTCGGGCACGTGGCGCGCCACGTGGGACGGGGAGGGCGGCGGCGTTCTGATGAACCAAGCGCCTCACCAGTTGGATCTGATGCAATGGATCTTCGGCGTTCCCACGGCGGTTCGGGCAGAATGCGCCATGGGAAAATATCACGACATTGAGGTCGAAGACGAGGCAACCCTCTTCTGCCGCTTCGAGAACGGCGCCACGGGAATCTTCCACACCACCACGGGGGAAGAGCACGGCGTGAACCGTCTGGAGATCTTCGGAACCACGGGACGGCTGACGGCGGAGGGGCGGACGCTGACCGTCTACCGCAAGAACGGAAAGCAGACCACGGTGGAAACGAAGGAATTCGAAACCTCCGGCGGACAGCACGTGGGAATCCTCAACAACTTCGCCGCCGCCATCCGTGACGGGTCTCCCCTGCTGGCACCCGGCTACGAGGGGCTTGCGGAGGTTGAGATCTGCAACGCGGCGTATCTTTCGGTCCACTCGGGCAAGGAAGAAGCCATCCCAACCGACACCAAGCGCTTTGACGCCCTGCTTCGGGACCTGCGCGCCTCCTCCAAGGGGAAGGGCAAAACAACGCAGGAGGCTCCCGACGGGATCTACAAAAAGCGTTGGAGTAATCTGTAACAGGAATCCTATCAAAAAACCAACGCGTTGAAAACGCAAAAAAATTCCCTGCAGGCGTATTGCTTGCAGGGAATTTCATTTGGAATCTTATTCGGTTCTGAGAGCCACGACGGGGTCTTTTTTCGCGGCGCTGCGGGAGGGAATGATTCCCGAGATGAGGGTGAGAAGAACGCTGATCACCACCAAAATCACGGCGGTGGGAAGGGGCAGGTAAGCGTCCAGGCTGGGAATTCCCGTCAAGGTATTGATGACAAAATTGATGGGAATGCAGAGCAGATAGGTGATGATCACGCCAAGCAAGCCCGAGGCAAAGCCGATGATCATGGTCTCGGCGTTGAACATGCCCGAAACGTTGCGCTTCGATGCGCCGATGGCACGCAAAATACCGATCTCCTTGGTGCGTTCCTGAACCGAAATCAGGGTAATTACGCCGATCATAATGGAGGAAACCACCAGAGAGATGGCAACGAAGGCGATCAAAACGTAGGTGATGGCGTTGATGATGGTGGTGATGGACGACATCATCAGCCCGATATAGTCGGTATAGCGGATCTTCGACAGATCCTCCACTCCCTCGTTATACTGTGCGATAACCTCTTCAATTACGTCCTTGTTCTCAAAGGAGGAGGCGAAGAGATTGACGGTGTAGGGATCCTCCAGATCCACGTAACCGAGAATCTGCAGGTTGTTGTCGTAGGAGGACTTGGAGAATTCCATAACCTCGTCGTAATACAGCGCGCATTGCTCGGTGGTGTAATTGGGCAGAGCCATGGTCAGAGCCATTACCATCTGCTCGGAGGTCATGGACGCCAGCT
>JAFPBP010000004.1 GCA_017424085.1 Clostridia bacterium | reverse complement strand
CGAAGACCGTCTCTTGCCCTTGGGGGCGGGCGGCGGAATGCTCCAAAAGATCGTTCGCGCCGACGCCTCTGAAATGATCTCCTGCCCTGCACAAATTGTTTATGCCTGCGACGTGACCAATCCTTTGTACGGAGAACGGGGCGCCGCATATGTGTACGGACCTCAGAAGGGCGCCGATCCCGAAACCGTGGAATTTCTGGATCGGGGCTTGCGGAATTTTGCCCGTGTGCTTGCAGATTGCTTCGGGCGCGATATTTCCCTCGTTCCCGGCTCGGGTGCAGCGGGGGGATTGTGCGGCGGCTTGCTCTGTGCGTTGGGCGGTACGGTGCAAAGCGGCTTTGATATCCTCTCCGCCTCGGCGGGGCTGGAGGCAAAGATCGCAAACGCCGATCTCGTGATCACGGGGGAAGGGAAGACCGACCGTCAGACCGCCTTCGGAAAGCTCCCCTGCAAGGTGGGCGAGCTGGGAAAGAAGCACGGTGTTCCCGTGATCTGCCTCAGCGGAAGCGTGGACCGCTCCTCCTCGGAGCTGTATGAGCACGGTGTTACCGCCCTGTTCGATACCGTCCCCGCGCCCCGCACTCTGGAGCAGGTCATGTCCGATGCGGAGGAATCCCTTTTCTTTACCGCTCAAAATGTTGCCCGTGCTCTGGTCTCTGTAAAATAAACGAAGGAGTTTTTTATGAAACGTTTTTACGAACGGTATGCGGAAAAAAGCTATGATCTGATCGTGGTCGGCGGCGGAATGTCGGGGCTGTGTGCTGCCCTTGCGGCGGCTCGCCACGGAGTCAACGTGGCTTTGATCCATGCCCGTCCCATGCTGGGCGGCAATGCATCCAGCGAGATCCGTATCCATATTTCGGGGGCGGATCAGGGCATGAAGCAGGCAGATTACGCCGAGGGCGGCATCGTGTACGAGCTGATGCTGGAAAATAAGGCGCGCAACGATAATTTCTGCTATTCCATCTGGGACTCCGTTTTGTTCGACGTGGCAAAGCGCGAGGAAAATCTCTCGGTCTATTACAATACGACCATGTACGATGCCGACGTGGAAAACGACGTGATCCAATGCGTTTATTGCGTGCAGGAGACCACGGAAATGCGGTATAAATTTACCGCGCCACTTTTTGTTGATTGCACGGGAAACGGCACTCTGGGATATTACGCAGGTGCGGAATTCCGCAAGGGAAGCGAGCCCGTCTCGGAATTCGGAGAGCCTCACGCACCCCAAGAGGCGAACAACGACCGCATGGGGAATACCATCCTTCTGAAGGCACGGGATATGGGACATCCCGTGAAATTCACGCCTCCCTCCTTTGCAAAAAAGCTCACCGAGGAGCAACTGAAAAAACGGATCCATTGTGCTTCCATGCGGGATACCATCGATTGCAGTGAATCCCCCGATCCCGAGGAATACCGTCGCACGTCCATGATCTCCAGCGCCGCCAGCGATTACGGCTATTGGTGGCTGGAGCTGATGGGAGATTCCGACGATATTATCACCGATTACGAAACCATTCGGGACGATCTGATCGCTTATTGCTACGGGCTTTGGGATCATATCAAGAATAACGACGAGGGCGTCCACGATCACCATGCGGAGAATTACGATCTGGAATGGGTGGGCTGCCTTCCCGGAATGCGCGAAAGCCGCCGTCTGATGGGCGATTATATTCTGTCCGAGGTGGACATTCTGGATCATAAGCAGTTTGACGACGCCGTCTGCTACGGTGGCTGGTGCGTGGATCTGCACGCCCCTCACGGGCTGATGGATTTCGATCGGCTTCCCTCCGATTGTAATTTCTATCGTGGTGTCTACACGATCCCTTATCGCTCTTACTATTCCAAAAATATCAAGAATCTGTTTATGGCAGGGCGGAACATCTCCACCACCCGCCTCGGTCTTGCCAGCACCCGCATCATCGCCTGCTGCGCCTTAGG
>JAFPBP010000046.1 GCA_017424085.1 Clostridia bacterium | reverse complement strand
GGGATTGATGATTACCTATATTCGCCGCCCCGGCTCTCTGTACGCGCTGGACTACGGCACCGTTCCCGTCAGCGAAACCGCGAATAAGACCAAGTACGTCCCCGTCAAGCACATCGTGCCCGGCGGATGCGACGTGACCGACGAGCTCCTCAAAGAGCTGGCGCCCCTCATCGTGGGTGAGATCGACGCTCCCCGCCGCTCGGGCTTGCCTTATCATTTCAAGATCAAATAAAAACTATCATTCGGGAAAGAAGGCGTTTCCATGTTTTACTACCGTCGCATGCGTTTCCCTCAGGGCAAGGTCAAGGCGTTGACTCTGAGCTACGATGACGATACGATCCATGATCTTCGGTTTGCTGAGATCATAAACCGTTATGGTATAAAATGCACCTTCAATCTGAACTTTGGACGGTTCTCGGACGGGGTTCAGCACCTCTCCGCCATGACGTTGCAGCAGGCGAAGGATCTTCTGATGGATTCTCCTCACGAGGTGGCGGTGCACGGATATACCCATATGCCTCTGCGGGACGTCCCCTGCAACGTGGCGAATCAGGACGTTTCCACCGACGTTGCGGCAGCGGAAAAGGCGTTCGGGCGGATCGTGCGGGGCATGGCGTACGCCAATGGATCCTTCAACGAAGAAACAGGATCGGTTTTAGCCCATTGCGGTATAGAATATTGCCGTACCGTGCGGGCAACCCGTTCCTTTGCCCTTCCGAAAAACTGGTTGTATCTGGATCCCACCTGCCATCACAAGGACCCCGAGCTGTTCTCGCTGGCAGAGAAGTTTCTGAACGATACGCCCAAGGGAGATCCTTATCTGTTCTACCTGTGGGGGCACGCCTACGAATTCAACAACGATAACAACTGGGATTTGTTGGAGCGCTTCTGTCAGACCGTGGGAAATCGGGAGGACGTATGGTACGCTACCAATATTGAGATCTTCGATTACATCCGCGATTACAATCGCCTCATTTTCTCCTTCGACGGATCTTGGGTCCACAATCCCACCGCGCAGGAGATCTTCTTCAGCGTGGGCGAACGGGCGGGAACCTACAACTATGCGGTCAAGCCGGGGGAAACGGTGTTCATCGACCGCACCCTCCCCGAAAAGAAAGGATGATTTTTTGTGACCATGGATCGCTTCCCCCATGCCATTGACACGGGCGCCTATCATGCGGGGCACATTCAGGGCATCGCTTTGGATGCCGAGCGGGGAATTTTGTATTGCTCCTATACGCAGATTTTGGTGAAGCTGGATCTGCAGGGGAACCTGCTGGGCTCGGTGACGGGGCTGACGGGGCATCTGGGATGCATTGAGTTCAATCCCGACGACGGCAAGGTCTACGGTTCTTTGGAATACAAAAACGATTCCATCGGCAAGGGGATCCGTAAGTTTTTGGGATGCGAGGAGAAGGAAGCGGAAACCTCCTTTTATATCGCAATCTTCGACGTGGATAAGATCGACCGCGTTGATATGGACGCCTGCGCCGACGGGGTGATGAAGACCGTTTATCTGCGGGAGGTCGTGGACGACTACAACGCCGCAGGAGAAGACGGGCGGGAGCACCGCTACGCCTGCTCGGGGATTGACGGTACCTCCTTCGGTCCCCGCTTCGGGCAGACCGACGGAAAACGGTATCTGACCGTGGCGTACGGGATCTACGGAGACGTGACCCGCTCCGACAACGACCGTCAGGTGCTTCTGCAGTACGATATCTCCCATTGGGATTCGTTGGCACAGCCTCTGAATCAGGATCATTTCCATAAGAGCGGTCCTGCATCTTGCGACGGGAAATATTTCCTGCATACGGGCAACACCGATTGGGGCGTGCAGAATCTGCAGTACGATGCGGGAGAAGCCCGCTGGCTTCTGTTCGTATACCGCGGAAAAAAGGAAAACTATCCTAACTATCCCCTGTATTCCGTGAAAGCCGATGCACCCGTCACCGTCAACGAGGCGGGGGAGACCTGCCTGACCTTGGAGCGGGGCGGTGCGTATCACGAGGAATCGGGGATCGGCGGCTGGCTCTTCCCCCGCGGGGCAGAGGGCGTCGTTTCCTTCGGCAACGGATATTTTTACGTGTCCCATCCCTTCCGCACCGAGGACGGACGGTCCTCGTCGGTGGTTCGCCTGTGTCAGCGGACCGACGGCGCCGAGTTTATGAAGGTTCTGGAATAAAAATAAATTGCGTACGGATCGCTCCGTACGCAATTTTAATTATATGGTAGAGATTACGCAATGTAAACGAAGGTGCCGCCCGAAACGGTCTGTTGGGGGATGCCCGCAACGTTGATCGTTGCCTCCACCCCTGCGGGAACGGTGATCTCGTAGCGGACCTGTCCGTCGGGGAGGTAGAACCAATGGGAGGCAACCTTGCCGTGACGGGTTTCAATGGAGCCCTTGGCGAAGCCCAGCCGTCGGTCGGGGAGGGGAGAGACGGTGATCTTTTGGTAGCCTGCGCCGTCGTCGGGAATATCAATGCCCAGCGCCACGCCGAAGATCCAATCGTAGACCGCGCCGTAGGCGTAGTGGTTGAAGGAGTTCATATCGGTGGACCAGAAGGTTCCGTCTTCCTTTTGGCTGTCCCAATGCTCCCAGATGGTGGTGGCGCCGTGGTTCACCGAGAAGAGCCAGGAGGGTGCCTTTTCCTGCAGCAGCAGATCGTATGCCAGATCTCCCCGTCCGTTCTGAGACAGGACGTGCAGGATATGGGGCGTGCCCAAAAAGCCCGTGGTCATTCTGCCGTCGTTTTCGGCGATCAGCTCTGCCAGCTTGTCGATGAGCCCTTGCCGCTCCGATTCCTCGTACAATCCGAAGCGCAGAACCAGCACGATGGAGGTCTGGGTCAAGCCCTTCACGGGGCGGTTGGTGGCAAAGGCGTCCGCCTTGGGGTACATGGTGGGAAGCCCGTCCTTCATGAAGGCGGCGCGGAAGGCGTTACGGACGTTCTGATAAAGCTCTTCAAATTCGCTCACGTCCTCACCCAGAATTCTGCCCGCACGGATGACCAGCTCTGTGGAATAGGCGAAGAATGCGGAGGCGATCAGGTCGGTCTGGGTTGCACCCTCGTAGACGCCGTAGCCCGCATCCATGGCAAGCCAATCCCCGTAATGGAAGCCGCCCACGAAAAGGAATTCGTCTTCGCCGAAGGCGTGCATATAGCCGATCCACTTTTTCATCATGGAATAATTCTGCCGAAGAAGCTCCTTGTCTCCGTAGGCGCGGTAGATCTCCCAGGGGCAGATCACCGCCGCGTCTGCCCAACCCGTAGCGATTCTGCCGCCGCATCTGCCCACGCCGGGAACGATGCCCCAAACGCCGCCCTCGGGAGTTTGCTCCAGAGCCATATCGGTCAGCCATTTGCGGAAGAAGTTTTCTACGTCATAGTTGATGGCGGCGGTGCGGCAGAAGACCTCTGCATCGCCCGTCCAGCCCAGACGCTCGTCTCTCTGGGGACAATCGGTGGGCACGTCGATGAAGTTGCCTCTCTGTCCCCAAATAATATTGCTGTACAGTTGATTGATCTTTTCGTTTCCGCAGGAGAAGTCCCCCGTGCGCTTCATGTCGGAGTAAATGACGATGGCGGTGAAGTTCTCGGGGCGCACCTCAACGTCTGCGGGGAACTCATCCAGCCGCACGTAGCGGAAGCCCTGGAAGCAGAAGGTGGGCTTGAAGGTCTCTTCACCTTCTCCCGAAAGGGTATAGACGTTGCGGTTTGCGGCGGAGCGAAGGTTTTCGGTATAGAAGTTTCCGTCCCGATCCAGCACCTCCGCATGGGTCAGAACAATGCGATCTCCCCGCTTGCCGCGGATTCTGATCTCCACGTATCCCGCCAGATTCTGCCCGAAGTCCAGAACGGTTTCGCCCTTGGGAGTCTTGATGATCTCGCAGGGGAAGATGCGCTCGTGTTCGGTGACAAGCTCGCCCTGCTGGGGAATGATCTCGGGGCGTTTGTTTTCGTCGATCACGGCGGTGCCCAGATGCTTGATCTCTGCGGTATGATCCACGGTCTCCCCGTCGTACAGCTCCGAATCGAGGATCTGAGAGGACCAGACCTGCCAGGTGTTGTCGGTGTTGATTACGTCAACCGTGCCGTCGGCGTATTCCACCCGAATGCTTCCGATCACGCATGCGTTTTCTGCAAAGAAGCCCGAAACGTATTTCGCTCTGCTGTAGCCTACGCGCCCCATCGCCCAGCCCTTGCCCAAAAGGATGCCGAAGGTGGTCTTCTCTCCCATCAGATCGGTCACGTCGTAGGTCTGCTCCTGCACGCGGTGGGGATAACTGGTCCAGAAGGGCGCCATGACGGCGTTTCCCGCCTTGGCTCCGTTGACATACAGATTATAGACCCCCATGGCGGTGACCGTGGCGGTGGCTTTTTTGATCGTCCCCTTGGCGACGTATTCCTTGCGGAATTCGGGGGAAAGCGATCCGAGGTTTTGTTCTGCTTTGATCCATTTTGCGTTCTGTTCCATAGAGTTCCTCCTGAATGGTTCTTGCCTTTATTATACCATTCCGCATTCCCGTTGTCAAGAGGGTTTGTCCCCGAAGAAACATTTTTTCTGCGAGAAACGGTATTTTGAAAAAAATGTGAACAGTCGGGGAAAGTCCTTGACAAATCCCAAGAATTGGAGTATAATGTCTGTTGGTTAGTGGGTGCTAACCCCTACAATGCATAAGAGGTGTAATCAATGACCTTGCGCGAAGCCCAAGAAGGAACTGAATACATCATTCGTGCCATTGAAACCGATGACGAGGAGCTGGATGCGTTCCTGTTTTCCCTCGGATGCTACAGCGGAGAGCCCATTACGGTCATCTCTCATCTGAAAAACAGTTGCGTCGTCTCCATCAAGGACGGACGGTATAATATCGACAAGGAATTGGCTCAAGCCATTCTGATCTGAAAAACAGGAGGCGTTCCCGCCGATTGTTTTTTTTTGTTTGGTTAGCATAAGGTAACTATGATTTTGCAAATCGTTTTACATAATAAAGAAGAGAAATTTAATCATTTGGATGAAACAGGGAGGAACTGAGAATGAGAATTGCTTTAACCGGCAATC
>JAFPBP010000045.1 GCA_017424085.1 Clostridia bacterium | reverse complement strand
GGTTTCATCCGCAGAAAAGACCAGAGCCGATGCGAAGATGCTCATGATCATGGAAACTGCAAGAACGAATGAAATAATCTTTTTCATAAGGGTTATTCCTTTCTGAATTTTTTCTATGGTAGCACTGTGTTTTCAAAGCTTATGTACACATTATAGCAGAGCGCGGTTACAATTGTGGTTACATTTTGAAAACAAATTAAAATAAATGCTAATTTAAGAAACCAAATTTCGACATTATTTTTCAAACGAGAGGGCGCTGTCGATCAGCAGCAACAATTCCAAAACGCTTCGGAAGGTTTCTTCCTGCCGTCCTTCATGCCAAAGCAGGGAGCCTTGCCAGCTGGAGTTCTGCCGGAACATGATCCTCAAGGAGAAGGTTGCGACTTTGCCTTCCTTCAAATCCGCCTGAATCGTTTCCGGTTGTTGCCGATCACCTTTCGGGCGAAATGCCCTTCGGCAGGAATACGATTGAGGCGCATTGGTCTCCTCCAGAATTGATTCCAATTTCGTTAGCAGATCAATGGTACTTCGGAACGACACCCCGCCATTGTATGCAGAATTGTACGCCCTGCCGACCAAAGTCTGATCCGTGTATTGATCAATACACAGAATCGTCGTGTTGAAGATGCTGTCTTTGTACATAAATTAACCTCCGAGCAAACATCCTATCATATTTTCACGATTATTATACCTCTTTGAAGTCACAAAACCAGTTACATTTCGCAAAATAAAGAAAAATTCGCAACCTGCATTTAGATTGCGAATTTTACCATTTATTTTCCTAATTATATATTATGCAGAACCACGATATTCTTTTTGCCCCGAGTGCAGATGCAAAGGGTATAATCAGGTTCGATCAGCATCTGCGTGAAGCAAAGCCCCATCGCATCCCATTGAACGGGACGATTCGGCACGAAACGGGAAGAGAGCAACGTTCGGTCCTCGGGCATTACGCTGAAATCTCCGTAATGAGAATCCATTCCTTGCCCCGTAAACTTAACGTAGCTTTCCTTTGCGGTCCATATCTTGAAGAAATCGTCGCAGTTACCGTTTTCAACGAATTGAGATTCCTCTTCATGAAAGAAGCGCTTTGCAATTTTGCGAAATCGACAAAGAGCCTCCTCTTCGGTCTCCCCTTTCATTCGGGTATGTTGCTGAAGATCGACGCCGACCTCCGAGCCCGAAACGGCACATATAATATAGGTTCCGCTATGGCTGACGGAAAACTTTATTTGAGCACAGTCGGGGAAAAACGGTTTACCGGTTATGGTTCGGGCAACCCTTAGAGTTCCCGTCTTGGGATCGACATTCGAGAGGGGGATTCCGCAATCCTTTGCAAAAATGCGTGCGGCTTCTTGCATCTTTTGCTCTGAGGATGCTCCGTCAGCTTCCGAGAGGACCAAATAAAGATCGTCGGAGCGAGAACTCATACCTGCGTGATTCCTCTCTGGATCATATAGTTGATCACGTCCTTGACCTGTCTCAATTTCCAAACGTCACGGTTCGGAATATCCACGTCAAAATGATCCTCAAAAATGCAAACGATGTTCATCACGTCAAAGGAAGTCAACCCCAGATCCTTGACGAAATCTGTTTCATAATCCAGACCGCGCTGACCCGTGACCTGAAAAATAGTATCTTTGACAAATTCAAGCAACTGTTCTTCCATATTAATACCTCTGATTATCAAACAAGATGACGCTTTACCTTTTGCAAAGCCGTCTTGGAAAATTCCTGCTCACGAATATTGATCATCTGAATATGTTGATACATGGGAAGATCCCGATTGATCAGATCGATCTCCGCCTGCAGAGATTCGAGAATCTCGTACGAGGACATATCAGAGCAGCGTTCTTTATTGGGATATATACTTGCGGCGACTTGAACGTCATCCGTCGTAGCTCCCGTGATAGCACCGTACACCACGACCTCTTTTACAAGAGGTATCTGACGGATCTTTTCCTCCAGCTTCTCGGGAGAAAGCTTTTTGCCGTTCTTGAAGACGATCAGGTTTTTCTTTCTGCCCGTGATATAAAGGAATCCGTCCTTATCCAGATACCCAACGTCACCCGTAGCAAACCAACCGTCCCGCATTGCTTCTTCGGTAAGATCGGGGAATTTATAGTATCCCTGCATGACGTTTTTCCCGCGAACGAGAATCTCGCCATCGTCGATACGAACCTCGCAATGGGCGCTGGGAAGACCGACGGAATCGTATTTGTTTGCATGGTTACGGTTGACGCTGACCAACGGAGCGCATTCCGTGATTCCGTATCCCTGAAGCACGGTGATTCCCATGAACCCGAATTCTTCCATGATCGAGCGATCCATATGAGCGCCGCCGCAAATAATCAGACGAATACATCCGAAGCATTTCTCTCGGATCGCAACCAGGGTCTTTCCCACAGTCTTGATTCCAAGCGAGAACAAGATCTTTTTCAGCTTCAGCAGCGTTTTCAGATCCTTAGCCTTGCCGTTACTCTCGGCGGTCATCCAAAGCTTGTTGTGAATCGTTTCAAGCATCAGGGGGACCGTCAGCATGGTATGAGGCTTTGCAAGCTGAATATCGCGCATAACGGTTTTCAGATTTCCGTTGATATAAAGATGTGCCTTTCCGATCAGCATGGAAAGAACCGAGCAGGTCAGCCCGTAGGTATGGTAGAATGGCAGGGAGGTAAACGCAACGCTTCCAATGGCAACATTTGCCAGGGCATCGGATGCATTCGTTAAAATTGCTCCCTGGGAGAGCATTACGGGCTTCGAATAATTGGTGGTTCCCGAGGTAAACACGATCGCAGCCGTATCATTCTCAGAAACAACAGCAAAGCTCTCGTCAAGATTTGTTCCGTTTTCCCGACAGGTCTTTCCTTCTGCGATCAGGTCTGCAACGTTGGGATAGTCTCCCCCTTCGGACAGAAGGAATTTCTGACAGGAATCGTCTGCATGCTTTTTGCAGATGGATTCAAGAGAGCCCGCAAAGATCAAAGCTGCAGCATCCGTCATTTTTAGCATCTGAAGGATCGTTTCCTCGGGCTGTTCCACATCGACGCAAACCGCGATGGAGCCGCAGTAGGTTGCAGCAAAGTAAACCAGAAGCCACTCATAGCAGTTTTCTCCGAGAATAGCGATCTGCTTGCCCTGAAGTCCGTGATGGATAAATGCAGATTGCAGATTTCGCACGTCTTCCCGCAACTGACCCAGCGTTACTCCATGCTCCTCACCCTTGCGGGTAAACCAGGAGATGGCAGGCTCGTCCTCCCGACCTTGAGGCAAGGCTTCGATCATATCGCGGAAGCACGAATAATAGGTAACTTGATTCAATGGATACTTTTTCATAATCATTTCTCCGTATCGTTTGAATGGGCGCAGTAAACTCGTTCAAAATCTTCTCGCCCCATGGTTTCGATCATTCTTTGGAATGCCTCGACGATCGCAGGTTCAAACTGACGCCCCATTCCCTTGACAAGCTCACCCATGGCAGTCTCAAAGCTCAAGCCTCGGCGATAGGTGCGATTTGACACCATGGCATCAAATGAATCGGCAACGGCAATGATTTTCGCTCCGATATCGATGTGATCCCCTGCCAATCCGTCGGGGTATCCGCTCCCGTCGATACGTTCATGATGGCTGCGAATGATTGGGAGGGTATCCTTGAAGGGGGAATATGTGCTGAGGATCTTTTCACCTGCGGCAGGATGCAGCTTGATCTGATCATATTCTTCCGCAGTCAAGGGACCGTTTTTCAAAAGGATCGCATCGGGAACACCAATCTTTCCGATATCATGAAAAAGACCGGCAACACGGATACGTTCTACCTGAGCGGAAGGCAAGCCCATCTCTCGTGCGATAGCTTCGCCCAAAAGCGAAACGCGCTCGGAGTGCCCCTGCGTATCATGGTCTCTGGTTTCAACAATGAAGCGCAACGTTTCAATCGTTTGCATATAAGCGCGGGACATTTCTTCCTGATAGGAACGAATCGTACGAAGCTGCTTGATGGACTTCACGCAGGATTCCACAAGAAGCTCAAGCTGATCAAAACGATCATCCTTTTCATAATATCCCTGAATATCCAACTGACGGATCGTTTTGACCGGAGGAGCCATACTCTTGTGCCCCGTCAACAATACGATGAACAGGTCGGTATTGAACTTGCGGATCTCCTCTACCACCTGATCACCGCAGATGGGTGACATCAAAAAGTCCAGCAAAAGGATATCATAACTGCCGTTGCGGATCCGTTCGATTGCCTGAACGGGATTGTTTTCGATATCCACATTATAGCCGGAACGCTTAAAATAGTCCTTGATCGTGGAGGTAATGATCGGGTCATCATCGACCGTGAGGATGGAAATTTGAGCATCTGCAGTAATTTTACTTTTTCTCATATCAGTTTGCCTCGTTATTTCATCTCAATCTTTTAATGGTTACGGTGTCCAGGGGGATTGCAATGCCGAAGATCGAACCGCCGTCCTTGCGATTTTCTCCCCACATTTCCCCGTTGAATTTACCTCGGATTACTGCGTTTGAAATGTAAAGCCCAAGCCCCGTTCCCATGGTTCCTTTGTTTGTAACCATTGATTTGAACAGCTTGTTCAGTACGTTTTCACTGATACCCGTCCCACGATCCTTGACAAGAATGTTCAGCTTGCTTTCATCGTGGTAGACTTCAATTTCGATCTCCCCGCCGTCGATATCCTTTTGCGCGTAGATGGAGTTGCTGATCAGATTTCCGATAACCTGGACCAGATTGTTAATATCTCCCTTCAGAGAGATCTCCTCGTTTTCATCACATTTGATCTTAAGCGGACAGCCGCCGTTCAACAATTCATGCCGCATCAGAAGCATGCTGCGTTTCAGAACCTCGCTGATCGTAAAGCTGGATTGCTCGTCTGTGCTGATATGCGCCGCCTGGCCTTTAATTGCGGTAATAATATCGGACATGTAAGTGGTGGATTCCTTTACCTTACCGTACCATTCCCGCATTTCACCGTAAATCTCAAGATAATCCTCTTTCGTTACGTCCTCGTCGGACAGGCTTTCAACACATTCATCGACGAGCGCTTCCGCTGCGGAGATACAGCCCGAAATACTCATGATCGGAGTTTTCAGGTTGTGGGCAAGCCCACCGATCATTTGACCGAGGAACGCAAACCGCTCCTGCTCCATCATTCGTTCCTGGCTATCCTGCAACTTTTTCATACTGTCCCGAAGCTGAGTAATGTCCTTGAACAGGATAACAAAGCCCGAGATCTGACCATTCAGATAGAGAGGGGAAACGTCAACGACGAAATGCTTCTTCACGTCAGTTCCGCCTGCAGTGAAAATCGCGGTCTGCTCATAGGAAATATTTGTTCCACCGTTTTTACTGGACCGCAACGCAGAGAGAATGTTGTAGATTGGACCCTTTTGCGTATTATCGTCATTCTTAAGGCAGTTGATAATCTCTTGATTCTTGACAATCCCGTATTCCCTTACAAACAAATCTTCAAAGCTTCGATTGTACTTAACGACGATTCCCGTGTCGTTCAGCACAACGTAGCTATCGGAAATTGCATTCAGGATGTGGTCGGTCGCGATGGGGCTGATGTCAAGCAGATGAAGCTGAAATATTGCGATTCCGTTCAGCAGAAGCGTTACCATGAAGCTAAGCGGTGTTGCAGTGATCGGAACGTCCTGTCCGCTGAAGGTGGCATACATGCTCATAAACAGAGGCGCAAGACCGCTGATGATAAACAGCGTGCTTTGCTTCCAATACAGCGAAGAACGGTTCTTTAATCCGAAGCCGATCATATAAACCACGGCGGCAATCAGGAATATGTAATTCCCAAGACCGCTGACCACAATGTAGGGACCGAAGACGATCTGGCTGCGTACAACAGAGAACTGCTGATAATACAAATGATGCAACGGGTTGGTCCAAGCGACCAGAATCGTAAAGATCGGGAGGATGAAGAATGCCTTGAGCCAATTGGACATCTTGTCATTTCCGGATACGAAGGTGACCGCTATGCAAAGATAGATCGGAGAGCACAAGGCTCCGCCCGGCTGCATCACACAGTCCAGTATGTACAACAGCGTTTCATTGTCCGCTGGAACAAACCTCATGATAATGAGGGGAATGATCCAGGACGTGTACGCCACGGCGAGCATTAAAAACAGACTGTGAAGCAACTGCCTTCTTTTTTGCGCTGTTTTACTCCATATAAAGAATATAGTCAGCGTAACCAACGCCGCCAGGAAGATAATTACGGATATGTCAGAAATCATCTTTTATTCCTCTATTTCAAAATCCTTGAGAATTGTTTCAAGCTTATATTCAGCCTCTGCGTATCCTGCCGCCTTGAGCGCATCCTCGGTAAGACGGTTGGAAACCCGGATCGCATCACGACGAGGTCCCGTCATCTGAAGATTGCTCAAAACGAAGGGCAAAAGCTTCCCTTCGGGAGTTTTGGACTTTGCCTTGATCGCCTTTGCGAAGTCAACTGCGGTAACAATACGGCAGTCCGGACAGACCACATTGAGAATCTCCGCCATGGTGGGAGGATTTTCGTTCATAATATGATACACGGTTCCGGAGGCATCCCGAAGAGCGAGAACACGGTTAACGCAGAGATCGATGGGTGTCAGCTCGATCCGAGTTCTGGCAGCGCGGCGGGATATCGATCCGAGCTGCGCGATCCCTCGAAGGAACAAATAGAATGCATTGCTCTCCGGATTGATTTGGAATTTACCGTCTTCGGCACGTCCAACCAATCTTCCGAGGCGGAAGATCTTCGCGTTCAGACCTTCGTCAATGGCGCGGCGCACAAGACCTTCCGCCATAAACTTGCTCTTCACGTAAATGTTATCTTCCCAATTCTGTCCGATATCATAATCGTTTTCAGAGAATTCAGCGTTTTCCCGATCATCCTTGAGCGAATCACCGCTAACGCTACAGGTGGACATATGATAGAAGGATGCGCCTGCGCGCTTGGCAAACGTCAGCATGTTTTCGGTACCGCCCACGTTCGTCTTCAGATAAGCATCCGTATCCGCCGCAAAATGGCGGACGTCTGCAGCGCAGTGATATACGGAGTGAACCGATGCAACCAATCTCTCGTATTCAGATGCGGTAAGCCCCAGGTGAGGATCGGAAACGTCACCCTTAACGATTTCGATGCGGTTGATGATCTCCCCCGCCACGTCTTCGTTAAAGTACCAGGCAAGATAACGCGCCATACGGGCAGTATTGCCGTCCCGCAGAATGCAGACGATCTTACCTTCCTCTCGGGCGGCGAGTTCTTTCAGAAGATGAATTCCGAAAAATCCGGTGGCACCAGTAATCAGAACCCCGTTCTTTTGCGAAGCGATTACCGGCGAAACAGCCGCCTCTTTCTGCTCCGAAATTCCGCTGACCTCACACAAGAGCTCTGCCTGCGCAGATGCGGTGGTTGCCTGATAGAAATCGGAAAGAGACATCTCGAATCCTTCATTATAATAGATACTGAGAACGTTCAATGCAGACATGGAGGTTCCGCCAAGCTTAAAGAAGGATTCTTCCGCATTGGTTACGGGAACCGAAAGCACCTTGTTCCAAACCGATAAAACGTAGTCAACGTCGGGGATTCGGGAGCCGTCGTCCTCCTCAGAAGAAGATTCGGGGGCTTCGGCATCCTCT
>JAFPBP010000044.1 GCA_017424085.1 Clostridia bacterium | reverse complement strand
GAATACGAATCGAACTCCCTTTGCGGCAACGCAGAGGGAGTTTTTGCGTGGGTTGATTGCTGTTTGCAAAAAAGTCTCAAAAACGAAGCAATTTCTCCCTTGCAATCGTGCATGGTCCTCGGTATAATATAAGTATCAATGCAAAGGAGCGCCGCCTATGAAAATCGTCGCCAATGAATTTATCCTCCCCTTTGTGGAGGGTTGGCAATGCCACGCATCCCATTTCGTCACCCTTCGTGACGGCAGGATCTTCGCCGTTTGGTTTTACGGAAGCCGCGAGGGAAAGGGAGACGTGCGTATTTACGGAACCTTCCGCTCCCCCGATGGAAAATGGACCTTCCCCGCCATCCCCCTCTCCGAGGACGACGGCATCCCCCATTGGAACCCCGTCCTCCATCGCCGCGCCGACGGCGCCATCGTGCTGTATTATAAGGTGGGGGAGACCATTGCCGATTGGTATACCAAATGCCGCGTCTCTTACGACGAGGCGCAGACCTGGAGCGACTCCTTTGAGATGGTCGAGGGCGATCGGAGCGGCGGGCGCGGCCCCGTGCGGAACAAGATCGTCCGTCTCTCCGACGGTTCTCTGCTGGCGGGAGGCTCCACCGAGCGAGGCGAATGGAAATGCTTCTTCGACCGCTCCGAGGACGAGGGGAAAACCTGGACCCGCAGCCGTGATCTCGTTCTGTCCGATGCCGATCTCGTGGGCAACCGTACCAAGCGGGGCATCATTCAGCCCACCATCTGGGAGTCCGCGCAGGGAGTTCACGCTCTGCTCCGCTCCACCGAAAACCGTCTCTTCCGCACCGATTCTCCCGACGGCATCCAATGGTGCGATCCTTATCCCACAGAGATCCCCCACAACAACAGCGGCGTGGATCTGGTTTCCCTGCCCGACGGGCGGCTGATTCTGGCATGCAACCCCATCCCCACCAACGCTCTGCGCTCGCCCATTTCCCTGTTGGTGTCCCATGATAATGGCGATCATTTTGAATTGCTGACCCACCTTTCCACCGGCGACGGGCGCTTTGCCTACCCCGCTTTGCGGTACGAGGACGGGCTTCTTCACGTGACCTACACTTGGAATCGCCGAACCCTGCAGTATATGTGCTTCAGTGACCTTTGATGGGAGGAATAAATATGAAACGATATGTGATCGGAATTGACTTCGGAACCCTTTCGGGGCGCACCATTCTGGTGGACGGCGACACGGGGCGGGAGATCGCCTCGTCGGTATTGAATTATCCCCACGCCGTTATGGAATCGACCCTGCCCGACGGCACGCCGCTCCCTCCCGATACGGCGCTTCAGCATCCGCTGGATTACGTGGAGGTTCTGAAGACCACCATCCCCGCTGTTTTGGCGGAAGGAAAGGTAGACCCTGCTGAGGTGGTTGCGGTGGGCATTGATTTTACTGCTTGCACCATGCTCCCCACCTTAGAGGACGGCACGCCCCTCTGCATTCTTCCCGAATTTGAGCACGAGCCGCAGGCGTACGTAAAGCTTTGGAAGCATCATTCCGCCGTCGCCGAGGCGGAGAATTTGAACCGCATCGCCGCAGAACGGGGCGAGCCTTGGCATGCCCGCTACAGCGGCGCCGTCTCCTGCGAATGGGCGTTTCCCAAAATTTGGGAGACCCTCAACCGTGCCCCCCACGTGTATTCCGCCGCCGCCCGCTTCTACGAGGCGGCTGATTGGGTGTCTCTGGTGCTGACGGGTGCCGAGACCCATTCTCCCTCCTTTGCGGGGTATAAGTGGCTTTGGAATGAGGTGGACGGCTTCCCCTCCAATGACTTTTTCCGTGCCTTGGATCCCCGCCTCAGCGGTATCATCGGCACCAAGGTCTCTACCTCGGTCACAGATCCTGCCACCATCGCAGGCACCCTCTCCGCCCGCGCCGCACAGCTGACCGGCTTGCGGGAGGGCACCGTCGTTGCTCTGCCCCGCCCCGACGCCCATGCCGCCCTGCCCGGCTTGAATATGACGGGCGACGGAGAACTGATTGTGATCGTGGGCACCTCGGGCTGTCAGATCCTCAACGCCACCGAGGAAAAGAAGGTTTCGGGCATCTGCGGCTACGTGAAGGATTCCATCATCCCCGGATATTATACCTACGAGGGCGGGCAAGCCGCCGTGGGTGATATGTTCGATTGGTTCGTGCGTAATTGCGTCCCCGCCTCCGACGTGGAAGCGGCAAAGGCAGAGGGCGTGAGCCTCCATGCCTATCTGCGCCGCCATGCCAAGGAATTGAGGGTAGGGGAGAGCGGACTTCTGGCAATGGATTGGTTCAACGGCAACCGCAACCCCCTCAACCGCCCCGATCTGTCGGGGTTGATCGTGGGGCTGACCCTGCAGACCAAGCCCTATGAAATTTACCGCGCCCTCATCGAGGCATCCGCCTTCGGCTTGCGGGCGATTCTGGATCATTTCCGAGACGGGGGACTTCCCCTGCGGAAGGTCTGTGCGGGCGGCGGCATCCCTCGCAAGGACGATCTTTTGATGCAGATCTATGCCGACGTGCTCAACCTTCCCATTTCGGTCACCTCCACCGATCAGGCGGGTGCCCTGGGAAGCGCCGTTGCGGCGGTGGTGGCGGCGGGCATTTGCGATTCCTACGCCCAAGCCTCGGAGCGGCTGGCGCCCACCCCCTGCGCTCTGTACACCCCCATCCCCGAGAACGTGGCGGCATACGACCGTCTCTACGCCCTGCGTCAACGCCTGCAGGACACCTTCGGCACGGGGGAATTCCGCGATCTGATGCCCACCCTCCGCAATTTCCGATAATCCATCGATTTGCGCAATTCCCGTAACGAGATTTTAGAAAAAAGCATTTATGATAACGAAAAGTCGTCTGTCATAAGTGCTTTTTCTTCTTTCGAAGGGCTGATCATGCCGCAGGCAATTCATGCACCGGAGGTGCAAATCATGGCGCAAGTCAATTCATGCCCATAAGGGCAATTCATTATGGGCACGCATTGACAACTTTAGGAAAAACCTTGTTATCGTGCGTGCCCATTTGCGGGTGCGCTTTTTGACTGTTTTATTGATCTTTTATGGGTTCTTTTTGTGCGTTTCGTGCGGAAATGGGAACAAAAATACAAAGAAATGTTGCAATTTGCGCTTTTTTACCCCTTGACAAGCGCCCCGTGCGTATGATATAATAAAATTACCAAGAAAAGGAGGTATGTCCCATGAAACAAAAACTTAGTATTCTTCTTGCGGTGGTCTTGCTCTTATCTTTGTTTTCGGGATGCGCGTTATTTGGCGGTCCTTCTTCTCGCAAAAGCCTGATTTCCGATGATTTCCGTGTGGAAGGAGACGGGTATTTTCTTACGGCGGAGGATGGGCGCGTT
>JAFPBP010000354.1 GCA_017424085.1 Clostridia bacterium | reverse complement strand
TTTTTTAAGCGTTGCGTCACGTCCATATGCTATCTCCTTTAATGGGCGGCGTTGGATGCCGCGGCGGCTGCGGTGGAGGCTGCGATGGCGGCGCACATGGCGGCGTTCTGCGTGGCGATCATGGATGCCTGCTGTGCCGCGATCTGCGAGACTGTTCCGCTGACGGCGGCTCCCTGCATGAGCTGAGCTCCTCCCGTTACGTATCCCGTCACCAGCATTCCCGCATGCATGAGCCGTTGCGTTTTGGTCATGCCCATGATTCCGTAGCCGGGCTTTCCCTTCAACCAATCCGCGACTTCGATCAAAAGGTCTGCGACTTTCTCCGTGGGAAGGGGCAGGTTTGCCAGAACGCCCAGAGTCGGAAGCTCGTATTCGGTGCCGTAGCGGTAGCCCCGTTCCTTCAGGATTCGGAACAGACGGGCGGTTTTTTCGCATTTGTCGGATGCTGTCCCCTCAATCAGAGCCAACGCGTGGGACAGGGATTGCACCGCGTTTGCTGAATGGAAGGTTTGTCTGACGATATCGTAGCATTCTTCTGTTTCCCGAATGATCTTATCGTCGGTCTCGGGAGAAAGGGCGAGCATTGCCGCGTAAACGCTGTCCTCCTGGGAGGTCAGGAAGGGATGCTCCTTTTTCATCAGATTATAAAGGGTTCGGGTTCGGGTTGCCACAGTCTCGAAGCGGTATTCTTCGATCGTCTGCGCCAGAATCATGGATGCCACGGGGAGATAGGACGATCCGAAAAAGACCTCCTTCAATGCGTCGTGTACGCACATGGCACGGCGGAGCGTTTCTGCGGGATCTGCAGACGTCGCAATCATGGAGATCATGGCGAGCCTGCTGCTCCCTCGGAAATCAGAAAAGACGGAGGTCTTTTCCTTCAGAAGTTGATTGCATTCCTTCAATCTCTCCGCATCTCCCGTGAACCCCCGATCGGTGAGAATGGAAGCGCAAACGGGATAAAAATAGCTGCTTTCCCAGGGAAATGCCTGCTTGACCGTATCGCGATTCTGCAGATATTTCTCACATAGGTTCAACAGATTTTGTTCCATACGGTTAGTTCCTTTCTTATTCACAACAAATATCGTAAAACTGCTTCAGTTGCTCCATCAGCTGTGCATCCAATTCAAAGCATTTTTCCTTGTCCAGATGCGCGTTCATGAAGGTCTGCTTGGTTTCCTCCGAATAGGAGAGACCGTTTTCTGAGACGTAGGCTTTGTATTGCTCGTTCAATTCCGCTCGGTATTGCGCCGATTCGGGGGAGGTGCAAAGGTAGCTGTGCCCCCGATCCTTGAACCGCAAAAAGGTGAAGCGATCGTTGCTTCCATAGTGCTTTTTGTAGATATCATAGCCGTAGGCGGGAAGTACGGTTGTGTCGTCGTCGCTGTGCAGGATCATGATTTTTGCATCGCTTTTCTCAAACCCCTTCATAGCAGAGGCATCTGCATAGCTTCCGAAGCGGATCTTTTCATACAGTGCTACGTAAGGGATCAAAAGATCAATGATGTCCCCCGCCATTATTCGCCCCTGCTCTCGGATCATGATCGTGGAATCGTTGCACCCTGCCACCGAAACAACGCCCCGCACGTCGGGGTGATATTCCAGTACGGCACAGACGGAATAGCCTCCCCAGGAATGTCCGTAAAGCACAATGGGGAGATTTCCGTACGGACGGGCTTTTACGTGCCTTATTGCGTGATCCAGATCAATAACTCCTTGTGGAAATCCTCCGACGCAGCTTCCTTCGCTTTTATCGTTTCCCGTGGCATCGTAGGCAAAAACAATGTAACCGCAGCCTGCGAAATAGTCGATCACGTTCACGTAGCTTGCCTGTCCGCCGCCGCCCAACCCGTGAGCAAGGATCAGAACCCCTTTCGGTTCCCCTTCGCCTTTGCGGTATTCATAGCCCGCAAGCATTTGTCCGTGATCGGAGGGGAATCTGCATTCGGTTACGTTCAGCCCCGGAAAATCGTCAGCCGTGAATGCCATCCACTCCGCTGTTTCATAGCGTTGTGAGAAATTGACGTGATAGACGATTGCCGATACTGCGGGAAGTACTACCGTCGGGGTCAGAACGATTACGCACAGGATTACCGTAACAATAATACGAAGGATTTTTTTCTTTTTCGATACGGTAACGTTTTTATGGGAAATATTCGCAAGCTTGCTCATGATTTTTTTCCTTTTCGGTATTCCCGCGGTGTGGTTCCGGTCCGCTCTCGGAAGAAGTTTGAAAAATAGTGTGCGTCACAGAAGTTCAGATATGCGGAAATTTCTCCTACGGACAGAGACGTGTTGGTCAACAGGTCCTTGGCAAGTCTCAGCTTGCGGGAAAGGATATACTCATAGGGTGTGACCTTGTATTCCGCCCGAAATACGCGGATCAGATGCGTTTTGGAAAAATAGAGCTGACCGGAGAGCTCCTCCAGCGTGATGTTATAAGCGGGGGCGGCGTCGATCAATCCCTTTATGGTACGCGCCGTGGAGGATTCCTCTGCCGTCTGCGTGCGCAGATAATCGGCGATCTTTTGCAGAATTTCGTGAAAGATCAGAGCGCATCGGTCTGCGGCTTCTTCTGCGGTGACGCAGGTGCGCGCAGTATCATAGAACCGATGAAATTCCTCGTTCAGATTCAAGCCCCGTACGTGATTGATCCGATCCAGTCCATAGGCGTAGATTAAGTGCTCTACCGCCGTTCCCGTAAGATTCATCCAGATCTTCGTCCAGGGCTCTTGTGCATCGGAGAAGTAATAATGATCCTTTCCTTCGTGGAGAAGGTAAATATCTCCCGCCTGCGCCGTAAAGGTCTCGTCATTCTCGGTAACGGATCCTTTTCCCTCGATCACGTATTCCATGCACGTGATCGGGGAGGCTGTGCGGCGGATCACATAGGTCCCATCGCAGTAGGAAATGCCCGACATGCGGATCTGAAAGGGAAGACGGGCGGATCTCGGGGGCGTTGTGATTTCTTCCCGCATGTTCATTTTCCTCACTTTCCTGTTCGTTTTTTATCTTTACATCTCTATTATAATCTGTTATACTTGATTTG
>JAFPBP010000043.1 GCA_017424085.1 Clostridia bacterium | reverse complement strand
GGCGGTTCAGACCCCCGCACCCGCAGCCCCCGCAACAGGCTGGACCTGTGCCTGCGGCACGGTAAGCCAAGGAAAATTCTGTCCCAACTGCGGCATGAAAAAGCCCGACGAGGCTTGGATCTGCGCCTGCGGATCGGAAAACAAGGGCAATTTCTGTCCCAACTGCGGCGCCCGCAAGCCCATGGCAAGCCCCGACTATCAATGCAATAAGTGCGGCTGGGAGCCCGCCGATCCCAAGAATCCTCCCAAATTCTGTCCCCAATGCGGAGATCCCTTCAACGAAGCTGACGTGAAGTAATTCCGAGAAAGGAACGAAACGTGGATCAGGAACAAACGTTGTTGGAATACAAATGTCCCTGCTGCGGCGGTGCCATTGAGTTTGACGCAAAGCTGCAAAAGCTGAAATGCCCCTACTGCGACACGGAATTTGAGACCGAAACCCTGAAGCATTACGACGACGAGTTGAAGCAGGACGCCCCCGAATCCATGGAATGGGAATCCTTGGGCGGTGGAGAATGGAAGGACGGAGAGGCAGACGGATTGCGTTCGTATATCTGCAATTCCTGCGGAGGCGAGATCGTCACCGACGATACTACCGCCGCCACCGCCTGCCCCTACTGCGGCAATCCCGTGGTGATGGCGGGGAATCTTTCGGGTTCTCTGCGCCCCGATTACGTGATTCCCTTCAAGTTAGATAAAAAAGCGGCAAAGGAAGCCTTGAAAAACCACTACAAAGGCAAGATCCTCATGCCCAAGGCATTCCGCGATGAGAACCGTATCGACGAGATCAAAGGGGTCTACGTGCCCTTCTGGCTCTTCGATGCCGATTCCGATGCAAGCATCCGATATCGCGCCACCCGCCTTCGCCATTGGCGGAGCGGAGACTATGCCTACACCGAAACCAGCCATTTCGCGCTGATCCGCGCGGGAGAGATTTCCTTTGAACGGGTTCCCGTGGACGGATCCTCCAAGATGGCAGACGATTTAATGGAATCCATCGAGCCCTTTGATTTTTCCGAGGCGGTGGATTTTCAGACGGCGTATCTGGCGGGATATTTGGCAGACAAATACGACGTGACGGCGGAAAACAGCATCGAACGCGCAAACGATCGCATTCGCACCAGCACGGAGCAGACCTTCCGCACCACCACCGTGGGATATACCTCGGTCATTCCCGAGCACAGCAGTATCAAGCTGAACAACGGCAAGGCGAAATACGCCCTCTATCCCGTCTGGATCCTGAACACGGTCTGGAACGGAAAGCCCTACGTATTTGCCATGAACGGGCAGACGGGGAAATTCGTGGGAGATCTTCCCATGGATAAAGGCGCCTTCGTCAAGTGGTTGATCGGCTTGGGGTTGGGCATCAGCGCAGTAGCCTTCGGTCTTCTGACCCTTTTGATGGCGTGAGGAGGGGAACGGCATGAAAAAGATTCTTACGTCACTCCTCGTTTTTCTTCTGATTCTGATGACGGCTCTCCCCTGCTTTGCGGAGGAGCTGCCCGTTTACGTAGATGACGAGGCAGGGCTGTTACAGCAAACCCAGATCGCAACCCTTTCCGCAAAGCTGAAGCAGATCGAGGATCGGTACGGTCTTCATCTGATCGTTGCCACGGTTGACGATTATTTTGCTCCCACCATAGAATCCCTTGCGGACACTTATTTTTCCGCCACGGCGGCGGGAGAACAGGACGGAGCGGTGTTCCTCATTTCCATGGATACACGGGAATGGACCATGCAGGGATACGGTAAGGGACGGGGAATTTTTAGTGAGGACGTTCTCGACCTGCTGGAAAACGATTGCATCGACCTTCTGAGCAACGGAGACTATTACGAAGCCTTCCGCACGTTTGCATCCGATTGCGACTACGTGTTCGAATTGTATCGGGCAGGAACCCCCTACGAGACACCGACCCCTTGGGGAAGAATCGCATTTATGTCTGTAGCATGCGGTTTTGGCGTGGCTCTGATCATCGTTTTGGTCATGAAGGGGCAGTTGAAATCGGTGCGTTCGCGGGCAGAGGCACGGGAATACGTAAAAAAAGACAGCTTTCATCTGAATAAGAGCTACGATCTGTTCCTTTATCGGACCGTGACCCGCAGAGCCATTCCCAAGAATAACGGGGGTGGCGGCAGCAGAGGCGGTGGCGGTGGTCGCAGCGGTCGCTTCTGAGTCAATTCAAGAAAACAAAGTGCTTCCTCGCAGAGTGCGGGGAAGCATTTTTGGATATTATGACTCATTTTTTATGGAATGAACATAGATCTGTAACATTTCCATGATACAATAAAGAATAATAAGATAATTACCCGTAAAGAATGGTGCCGTATGTTTGACAAGCTGAGAGAAATTGAACTGAATTACGAAGAAAACCAGCGGCTTTTGTGCGATCCCGCCGTATTGAAGGATCCTGCACGGCTGACCGAGCTGACCAAGAAGCAGAAGCAGACCGAAGAGGTGGTGGAGGAATACCGAATCTGGAAGAGGCTGTCTCTGCAGGCGAAGGAAGCAGAGGAATGGCTCAACGGCGACGATGCGGAAATGCGGGCGTTGGCAAAGGAAGAACTCCGAGAGGTCAAGGAGGCGTTGAGAGAGGCGGAGGAGCGGCTGAAGATTGCCCTTCTGCCCAAGAATCCCGACGACGACAAGAGCGTTATTCTGGAGCTTCGCGCCGGCACGGGCGGGGAGGAAGCGGCGTTGTTTGCGGGAGCGCTTTTGCGGATGTATTCCATGTACGCCGACAAAAAGGGATTCCGCACCGAGGTTTTGTCGGTGAACGAAACGCCCTTGGGCGGAGTCAAGGAGGCGGTGCTGTCTCTGGAAGGACGGGGCGCCTTCGGACGGGTGAAATACGAAAGCGGCGTGCATCGGGTGCAACGGGTGCCCGAAACCGAATCCCAGGGGCGGATCCAGACCTCGGCGGCGACGGTAGCGGTCCTGCCCGAGGCGGAGGAGGTAGACGTACAGATCGATCCCAAGGATCTGCTGATCGAATCCCATCGGTCGGGCGGTGCGGGCGGTCAGCACGTGAACAAGACCGAATCCGCCATCCGAATCATCCACATTCCCACGGGAATCGCCGTGGATTGTCAGGATGAAAGAAGCCAATACAAGAACAAGGACAAAGCCATGAAGATCCTGCGCTCCCGCATTCTGGAGCGCAAGCGGGCGGAGCAGGAATCGGAGATCACCTCCACCCGTCGGTCGCAGGTAGGTTCGGGGGACCGCAGTGAACGGATCCGCACCTACAATTTCCCCCAGGGGCGAGTGACCGATCACCGCATCGGGCTGACGTTATACAAGATCCAATCCATCATGGACGGGGATCTGGACGAGATCATCGACGGGCTTTCCGCCGCAGAGCAGGCTGAAAAGCTGCGGGCAAACGAAGGAGATTGACATGAAGCAATATCAGACCATTCTGTTCGATCTGGACGGCACCCTGACCGATCCGGGCGTGGGGATCACGAAATCGGTGGAATACGCTCTGAACCGCTACGGGATCACGGTGCAGGATCGCAGTACCCTCTACCCCTTCATCGGACCTCCGCTGGTGGATTCGTTTATGAAATTCTACGGATTTTCCAAGGAGCAGGCGCTGGAGGCGGTGGAGGTCTATCGGGAATATTTCCGCGTGAAGGGATTGTTTGAAAACGAGGTATACCCCGGCGTGCGGGAGATGCTTTCTTCCTTGAAGCAAAGCGGGAAAACCCTTTTGGTGGCGTCGTCCAAGCCCGAGGAATTCGTACTGACGATCTTAAAGCATTTCGATCTTCTCCCCTATTTCGATTTCGTGGGCGGGGCGTCCATGGACGAGGTACGTTCGAAGAAGGACGACGTGCTTCGATACGTTCTGCAGCAAGCCCACGTCACCGATCCGCAAACGGCGCTGATGGTGGGCGATCGGAAATTTGATGTGGCGGGCGCTCACGCCTTCGGGCTGGACGCCATGGCGGTAAGCTACGGCTACGGCTCCGAAGAGGAATTGAGAGAGGCGAAGCCCGAATATCTGGTTCATACCCCCCAAGAAATTGCCCGAATTGCGGGCGCGGAGGCAGAAGCGTGACCAAGATCCTTTTGGTGGAGGACGATCGGAGCATCGTGACCAACCTCACCGAATTTCTCAAAACCGAGGGGTTTGCGGTGAAAAGCGCCTCGGGACAGAGGGATGCCCTGCAACGGCTGACCGAAGAAGCCTTTGATCTGGCGCTGTTGGATATTTCCCTGGCGGACGGGAACGGATTTTCGGTCTGCGCCGCCATCAAGCGGGATTACGGCATTCCCGTGATCTTCCTCACCGCGTCGGGGGACGAATACAGCACCGTGACCGGCTTTGATCTGGGAGCGGACGATTACGTGGCAAAGCCCTTCCGTCCGCGAGAATTGGTTTCCCGCATCAAGAACGTTCTGCGCCTCACGGGGAGCACGGGGACGGTGATCCGTCTGGGGGACGTTACGGTGGACACGGTCAAGGGCACGGCGAACAAAAACGGACGGGATCTGTACCTGTCTGCGCTGGAATACCGCCTGCTTCTGATGCTGATCAACAACCGCGGTGCGGTCTTATCCCGCACGAAGCTTTTGGAATCCATCTGGGATATGGGAGGAGACTTCGTCAACGACAACACGCTGACCGTTTACGTGAAGCGGCTTCGGGAGAAGCTGG
>JAFPBP010000353.1 GCA_017424085.1 Clostridia bacterium | reverse complement strand
CTGCGAGGACAGGGCTGCGGAGGATTCCTCCGATTCCGCAGAAAGGGAGATTCCCTCCTCCTTCATCAAGGCGGCGGTACCCATCAGAATGCGGGCGCCGTCCACCGAAGCGTCCACTCCGCTTCCGCTGAGAGCGCGGAATGCCTCGGGAGAGGACGGAGTCAAGCCCCGTTGTTCGGCAAAGGAAACGATGCCCTCCGCCAAGGGATGCTCCGATGCGGATTCCGCAGAGGCGGCGTAATACAAAAGCTCGGACTCGGTTCCCCTTGCGGGGATCAGATCGGTGACGCGGGGATGCCCCTCGGTGAGGGTCCCCGTTTTATCGAAAACCACCGTATCCACCGAATGGGTGCGCTCCAGAACGTCTCCGCCTTTGATCAGGATCCCGTTGGAGGCGCCCTTTCCCGTGCCCACCAAAATGGCGGTGGGGGTGGCAAGCCCCAAGGCGCAGGGGCAGGCGATGACCAGAACCGAGACGAAGATCTGCAGAATAAAGGCAAAATCCTTCCCTGCAAAGCTCCAAGCCACGGCGGAAATCAAGGCGATGGCAAGGACCACGGGGACGAAGATCCCCGAAATTTTGTCTGCAAGCCGCGCCACGGGGGCTTTGTTGCCCTGAGCGTCCTCCACCAGACGGATAACCCCCGAGAGCACCGTTTCGGCGCCCACGTGCACTACGCGGATCCGAAGCTCTCCGTTGCGATTGACGGTGGCAGCCCAGACCGTATCGCCCTCGCCCTTCTCGGCGGGGATGCTCTCCCCCGTCAGCATGGATTCGTCCACGGCGGCGCTGCCCGACAGGATCACGCCGTCGGCAGGGATCCGTCCTCCGGGGCGGACCACCACCGTATCCCCCACAGAGACCTCCTCGATGGGGATCTCGGTCACGGTGCCATTCCGCTCCACCAGAGCGGTATGGGGCGCCAGCGACGTCAAGGCGCGGATGGCGGCAAAGGTCTTCTTTTTGGAGCGGGCTTCCATGGTCTTCCCCAGGGTCACGAGGGTCAGGATCACGCCCACCGATTCAAAATACAAAGCGTGAGCGGCATGAGCATCCCCTGCAAGAATGCGGAAAAACGCCCAGACGCTGGCAAAAAAGCCCGCCAACGTGCCCAACGCCACAAGGCTGTTCATATCGGGATGCCCGCGGAACAGAGCGGGAACCCCTTTTTGATAAAAGGGAACTCCGATGATCATGCACGCCAACGCCAGCACCATCTGAATTCCCGCATACCAGGCGGGATTCCCCTCGGGGGAGCAGAAGGGAGGAACCCAAAGCCCCACCATAGGACCCATGGAGAGATAAAACAAGGGGATGGCAAAGACGGCAGAGCAGATCAGCCGCAGCTTCAACGTATCCTTTTCGGGCTTGACCTCCTCGTCGGGAAGACGGATGCCGTACCCCGCCTTGCGGACGGCGGCAAACAGATCCTCTTGAGAGGCGTTGGCAAGGTCCACGGTCAGCTTTGCCGTGGCAAGATTTACGGAGGCATCGCCGACACCCTTCACCGAACGGGCGGCTTTTTCCACCCGCGCAGAGCAGGCAGCACAGGACATTCCCGTGATCACGTAGGTTTGCTTCAAGGGTTCACCTTCCTTGTTTTTTCTTCATTATAGCATATCCAAAAACAAAATGCAAGGGACGAATCGGTTATTTCATCAAAAGTTAGCAAATGCTAACGCCTCATTTTTCCCCCGAGGGAGGCAGGGATTCGGTCGGATTTCTGCGGTACTCGGTGGGGGTCACGTAATAATACTTTCGGAACATCCGATTGAAGGAGCGCAGGTTATTGAACCCGCAATCGAAGGCGATCTCGGTGACCGTTCCCTCCCCGTTTCGCAGGCGGGAGCGGGCAAGGGAGAGGCGGTAGAGCATGAGAAAGTCCAGAACCGTGGAGCCCGTGACCTCCTTGATGCTGTGGGAAAGATAGTACTTGGAAATGCCGCAATGATCGGCAAGATCATCCAACGAGACCGGCTCGTCGTAATGCTCGGCAATATAATCGTTTACCCGACGAAGCAAGGACGTTCTCCCCGCACGGCGCTGGCGCTCCTCCTCCGACAAGGGGATCTGCTCCATGAGGCGATAGATGGCAAGGAAGATCTCGTAGCGGCACTTGCGAAGGACCATATCCCGCCCCTCCCGTGCCCGATCGTGCTCGTCCACCATTTCCAGCACCGCCCGCCGCAGAGGCTCGTAGGCGGCGTCCCCCGCCCGCACGCAGTTGGAGGCGGGGCGGAAGGAGGAAAAGTCCACCCGATCGCTCTGCTTGGGGAGCAGGCGGAGAATGTAGAGCAGATTGGGGGATTCCGACGTGAGGGCATGGATCTCGTCGGGCAGAAAGACGTAAATATCCCCCTCGTTCAGCAGATAATCGCAAGATTCGCCGCTTGCCCGCACCGACCCCGACACCACGAACCCAACCTCGATCTCCTCGTGGATGTGGGCGACGTAGTTGACGTTTTCCCGATGAAAGACGGCGTACGGGGCGTCCTCGGTAACGCGGCGGCAAAATTCCTCAAAGTAGACCCGTTGCATAGAATCATCCTCCCCTTCGTTCATGGATTCTATTATACCACACTTTTTCAAAAAAAGCAAGATGTGTCGCAAAATTTGGCAAGAACAGCATTTATTCTGCCTCCGATCCGTGGTATAATAGTGTCACAGTAGGGGAGCGACCCTCCCCGAATTCAGTGGCTTACATCGTTCGTCCGAGATATAACCCCCGCGGGAGGGACCGTATTTGTCCGATACGGTTCCTCCCGCACTCTTTTTGCATAAAAACGAGGCTAACGGAAGTTCCGTCAGCCTCGGATGGTTTATTCTTCGATTTTCGCCTTGCGGGTGTTGACGGCGTGGAAGAATTCGGGATCGAACTTAAACTTCCGCTGGTAGGTCAGAAGTCCGTTGCATTCCTGCTCCACGTCGGTCAGCTGGGTATAGCAAAGCCCCATGATGCGATCGTTATCGAGAAGCGCGTCGGTCAAGCCCTTGTAGCGCGCCTTGAACTCCTCCTCGGTCTTCACCGCAACCCCGTAGCCCCAGGAGTTGGAGGGGGAATCGGTGTTCCAGAGAATACCGCCGTATTCGCTGACGAAGACGGGAGTTCCGTCGTAAACCTGCCGCTTGGGAGTACTGCGATAGACCTGATCGGCAACGATGCCCTCGTTGATCTTGGCGTAGTACGAGGCAAACTTCACGGGATCCTGCTCGTAATCGTGCACGTCCCACAGCCCGCAATTCACCACGTGGTAGTTGCCGCTGGTATCGATGCAGGGACGGGTGGGATCGGTATATTTGGTGGCACGGTAGATCATGTCAAGCACGTCGTCGCACTGACGGGTGCCGTTCTTATCCCAGGTCTCGTTGAAGGGGCACCAGCCGATGACCGAGGGATGGGAGAAGTCCCGCTCCACCGATTCCAGCCATTCCCGCAGATAATTCTTGACCGAGCCAGCCTCGGTGATATCAATGCCCCAAGAGGGATATTCGCCCCAAAGCAGATAGCCCAGACGGTCCGCCCAGTAGAGATAGCGGGGCTCGAAGACCTTCTGATGCATGCGAGCACCGTTGAAGCCCAGCTTCATGGAGGCTTCGATGTCGAATTTCAGAGCCTCGTCGGAGGATGCGGTGTAAATGCCGTCGGGATAGAAGCCCTGATCGAGGATGTAACGCCCGAAGAAGATCTTGCCGTTCAGAGTCATTCCCTTGTCGGTCAAGCCCACCTCACGAAGACCGAAATAGCCCTCGAAGGCATCGGCAACGTCGCCGTCCTTTTCCAGAGTAACCGCAAGATCGTACAGCCGTCCCTGACCGATCTCCCACAGATGGGTCTCCTTCAGAGGCAGGGTAACGGTGGCGGTGCAGCCGTTGACCACCGTGGAGGCAACGCCCATCTCGGCGCCCTCGTAGGAGGCAGACACGGTCAGCTTACCGCCCAGGCTCGCACCGGTCATCTGGAATTGCAGGGTAACGGCACCGTTGGCAACGTCGGGATAGACCCGATAGGTCTCCACCCGTGCGGCGCAAACCGCTTCCATCCAGACGGTCTGCCAGATGCCCGTGGTGCGGGTATAGAAGCAACCGCGGGAATTCAGCTGAGAGCACTGCTTGCCCGCAGGCTGGCGGGCGGAGCGCACGTCGTCGTCGGCGGAAAGAACGATCACGTTCTCCCCATCGGTCAGAGCGTCGGTAACATCAAAGGAGAAGGGGGTATAGCCGCCCATATGGCTTCCCACCCGTTTGCCGTTCACGTAAACGGTTGCCACGTAATCCACGGCACCGAAATGCAGAAGGATCCGCTTCCCGTCAAAGGATCGGGGCAGGGTCACGACCTTGCGGTACCAGACGCAATTCATAAAATCCTTGTGACCCACGCCCGAAAGATCACTCTCGGGACAATAGGGCACGGTGATGGTTCCGTCCAGGTGGGGACGGGTCCAATACTGCTTTGCGGTTCCCACGCAAGCGTTGTCGATTTCAAATTCCCATGCGCCGTTCAGGCAAAGCCAATCGCTGCGGCGCAGTTGGGGGCGGGGGTACTCGGTTCTCAGATCTACCATGGGAATATCCTCCAAAAAATTGTTATGTCAGGCTGCGTCGGTGCTCCCGCTCGAAGCCTCGGAATCGGTGGTGGGGTCGGCGAAGGGATTGTCGGTTCCCTCCGCATAGGATGCGGCATCCTCGGGGGCGGAGATATAGACCTCACGCCCATCGGTGGATACGATATCGTATTCACTCACGTAAACAACCTCCGCGGTGGTCTCGGCAGACGCCACGGTGCAGGTCATTTGGAAGGTGGTGCCCGTCAGCACCCCGCGGGGGGAAAAGCGAAGGGAGACGAAGAAATCCTTCACCTCGGTAATGCGGGGATCCTCTTCCCCGCCGCTGATCGGCAAATTCTGGGTGGGGTCGGACAGAACGACCGTATAGCCGCCGTCGGTCTCTCTGAGAAGAGAACGCTTTGCGAAGGCATAGGAGAACACGTCGTCAAATTCCGAGGGAACGGCAGATTCCAGATAGGGCAGGATCTGCTCCGCAGAAGCGGTGTATCGCACCTTCACCCCTGCGGCGTTCACGTAGAACACACCGTCGGTATAGACGTAATCCACGGTGGACGATTCCCCCGCGGCGGTGGCGGTGACGGTCATGTGGGACTGACTTCCCTTCACCTCAAGGACCCCCTCCACCGAGGTCAGGATCTGATCGGCGGAAAGACAGCGCACCGAATACTCCGCCAAAAAGGCGGGAGACGCCTCCTGCTTGTCCATTCCGTCCAGAAGCACGATGATCAGCTCCTCGTCGGTCTTTTGCGACAGGGTCTTTTCGGGCTCCTCGGGATCGGCAAAAATCCCGCAGGCGGACAGAGATACGATCAAAAGGAATGCCAAAAGCAGGGCAGTTAATTTTTTCATAAACAAAGCTCTCCTCGGGAAAGTTTACAGTCAAGGTCTTCGATCAGAGCGGCAATGGCGCCCTGAGAACAGGATGGAAGATGATTTTTTGCAAAAGCAAGAACCTCGGGGCAGGAGTTTGCGGGGGCATACGAAAGATCGGCGCTCCGAAGAAGCGACAGATCGTTCTCGTAGTCGCCCACGCCCACGGTCACCCGTGCCCGATCTCCCAAAAGCTCCTTCAGATGCTGCAGGCACCGTCCCTTACCGCCCAAGGGGGAAATGACCTCCACCCCCGTACCCCAGCTGCGAAAAATCGAAAAGCGGCTTCCGAAGGATTCCGCCATCCGATCCCGCAGAGCGGCGGCAGAGTCTTCTCCCTCGGGGAAATTGCTGATGACGATCTTCAGAAGGTCTCCCGTGGTCCGTCGCTCCGTGCGTGAGACAGCCGTCCCGACCTCAGCGGGGGACACTCCGTCGGTAAAATGCAGAGTCACGAGATTGGGCACGTTCTGATCGATCCACTCCAGTAAAAACCAAGCCCCGTCCAAGGGATAGGTCCAAAGGGTGTACCCCGTGGAGGAATCGTAGATGCGGGTCCCGTTTTCGGTGATCACGGGAGCGTTAAGGGGAACCCCCAGCACCGATTCGTATCCCGCGGGACGCCCCGTGGCAAGAGTAAACAGTCCGCCCTCGGATTGAAAATAGCGCAGGGCTTCCAGATTGTTTTCGGGGATATTCTTCCCCTCCGCAAGGGTTCCGTCCACGTCGGAACAAATAAGAATCCCGTCGAAGCGACCCATAACTCAGCCTTCGTTCACGTTATAATCGTCCACGGAAACGTTCTTCTGCACCATGGGCTTGTCCTCTGCCTTTTTCTGCAGGGGAAGCACGCCGCGGAATGCGGAATAGGCATTCTGAAGCCCATCCAGAATCACGCCCACACCCAGAATGATGATGGGAACCAAGCCGCCGAAGGGATTGGCGATGATGATCACACCGAACGCCATAACGATGACGGCAACGACGAGAAGCCCGATCCAGTCACGGCTTCCGCCCGCACGGGCAACGAAAGAATTCTTCAGCTTGATGATGCCGTCCAGAAGGATCAGAATCCCGATGAAAATGAAGATCAGATTCAGAACCTGGTCGGGCTTGGTGATGAGAATAAAGCCGATCATGCCGAACAGGACCCCCAGCACCAGCGTATCCACGAAGGCGTTGCGGGAGGCAAAATAGCGGATGACCTTGCCGATGCCGAAGATGAGAAGGAGCACGCCCGCCACGTAGCAGATGACGGTGGCGATGAAGGCGGGGTTGGAAACGCAGACCACGCCCAAAGCGATGAGAACCAGCGAAGACGCCAGATACAGCCAATGAATCCGTTTCAGAAATCCCATAATCATACCATCCTTACTATATTTACTGTTTTTGATCCTTACGCATGGTGAGCGAAATGCGCTTCTTCGCCACGTCCACGCTCAGCACGCGAACCTCCACCACGTCGCCCACCTTCACCACGTCGGAGGGGTGCTTCACGTAGCGGTCCGCCAGCTGGGAGATGTGGACCAGCCCGTCCTGATGAACGCCGATGTCCACGAAGGCGCCGAAGTCGATGACGTTGCGAACGGTCCCCTTCAGAACCATGCCCTCGGTCAGATCGGACAGATCCATCACGTCGCTCCGAAGCATGGGAGCGGGGAGATCGTCACGGATGTCCCGTCCGGGGCGGGCAAGCTCGGGGATCATATCGTTGAGGGTGGGAAGCCCCACGCCCACCGCCTCTGCCGCCTTGCTCCGACCGTAGCGATCGGCACGGGAGGCGATTTCGGCACGCACAGCGTCGGGCGCCGCATCCGCAAGATCGAGAAGCTCCAGAAGCTTCTTTGCCGCAGGATAGGATTCGGGGTGAACCGCCGTGTTATCCAGAGGCTCCTTCCCGTTGGGGATCCGCAAAAAGCCTGCGCATTGCTCAAAGGCTTTTGCGCCCAGCTTTTTCACCTTCAGAAGCTCCTTACGGGAGGCAAAGCCTCCGTTCTCCTCCCGATACGCCACGATGTTCTTGGCGATGGAGGAATTGATCCCCGCGATATAGGACAGCAGGGAGGGGGATGCGGTATTCAGATCTACACCCACGCTGTTCACGCAATCCTCTACCACACCCGTCAGAGTCTCGTCCAGACGGGCGGGCGGCATATCGTGCTGATACTGCCCCACGCCGATGGCTTTCGGGTCGATCTTGACCAGCTCTGCCAAGGGATCCTGCAGACGGCGGGCAATGGAGACGGCGGAACGGAGAGAAACGTCGAATTGAGGGAACTCCTCGGCGCCCAGCTTGGAGGCGGAATAGACCGAAGCCCCCGCCTCGCTGACCACCATGTAGGTGACCTTGCGAGAGGCGCGGCGGATGGTGTCCGCCACGAAGATCTCCGCTTCCTTGGAGGCGGTGCCGTTGCCGATGGAGATGCAATCTACCTTATATTTTTCGATCCAGCCGAGAATTTTTGCGGCGGATTCGGCAGTCTTATTCTGGGGCGGGGTGGGATAGATCACGCCCGTATCCAGCACCATGCCCGTAGGATCCACCACCGCAAGCTTACAGCCCGTACGGTAGGCGGGGTCCACCGCCAGCACCACCTTGCCCTTCACGGGAGGCTGCATCAGCAGGGGGCGCAGGTTGAGCCCGAACATTTTGATGGCTTGCTCGGAGGCGGAGGCGAACAGATCGGATCGGATCTCCCGCTCCACCGAGGGAAAGATCAGACGGTCCCAGGCGTCTTCCGCGGCGGCGCGGACGAAATCAGATGCGTAGCTTCCTGCCTTGACGAAATGAGATTCCAGCAGGCGGGTCACCTCGCCGCAGAGAATACGGACCTTTAATTTTTCTTCCTTTTCGCCCCGATTCACCGCAAGAATACGGTGCGAGGGGATCTTGCGCAGGGGCTCCTCGTAATCGTAATAGAGCCGATAGACCGAGTCCTCCTCTGTGGCGGCGTCGGAGCGCAGGGATCCCTCCCGCAGGATCTTGTCCTTCACGTCCTTGCGAAGCCCAGCATCGTCGGAGATGATCTCTGCAATGATGTCCGAGGCGCCCGCCAGAGCGTCCTCCGCCGTTTCCACGCCCTTTTCGGCATTTACGAATTCGGCGGCTTCTGCAAGAAGGTCTCCTGCCTTTTCCTGCATCAGAAGATGAAGCGCCAAGGGCTCCAAGCCCTTTTCCTTGGCAATGGTGGCACGGGTGCGGCGCTTGGGCTTGTAGGGGCGGTACAGATCCTCCACCTCCGCCAGCGTAGAGGCGGCGTCGATGGCAGCCTTCAGCTCCTCGGTCAGCTTGCCCTGCTCTCCGATGGAGGCGCAGACCTCCTCCCGACGCTTCTGCAGGTTGCGAAGATATTGCAAACGGTCGGCAAATTCCCGCAGCACCTGATCGTCGCAGGAGCCGGTCATCTCCTTACGGTAGCGGGCGATGAAGGGGATGGTGTTGCCGTCGTCGATGAG
>JAFPBP010000352.1 GCA_017424085.1 Clostridia bacterium | reverse complement strand
GCTCTACGTGGACGGTGCGGGGGTGCCTTATATCGTCTATTCTCTGGATTGGCCCGACAATTACGTTGCGGAAAAGAACGCTTACGTAGGCGAGCTTTGGGCGGCGCGGCTGACCGCGGATCTTTCCGCCATGGACGGAGAACCTTGGCGGCTCTTCTCCTCGGACGAATCTCCCATTTCCAAGGCAACGCCCCATCATATTGAGTATGGCGGCAAACAGACTATGCGCTACGGCTCCGACGCCCCCTTTCTGCAGCATCTGTCCGACGGGCGGCTGCTGTTGACCTGGTCTCCCTATCTGGAAAATAATTACGTGGTCCTGTCCGTGATCTCTCAAAGCGGGGATCTGCACGGACCTTGGATCCACGTGGAGCCTCCTCTCTTCGACCGCAACGGCGGGCACGCCATGTTTTTCCGTGATAAGCAGGATCGTCTGATCATGAGCCTGCACGCCCCCGAGCGCCATCTTCGGGAGCGGGCAAATCTCTTCGTCATGGGGGAGAGAGACGGCAATTTCGTGATTTTGGAAGAGTTGTAAGGAGTGAAAAATATGATTCCCGAATCTGTGTTTGAGGGATATTCTCTGCGCACGGAAAACCGTACCAATCGGGTCTACGTGGCGCAAAACGGCACCCGTGCCGCCTATGACGCCTGCCTTCGCGCCCTTGCCGCCGAGGGGTTTGCGGAAAAAGAGCGCTTCGAGAGCGATCGGTGGTGCTACGCCGCCCTTCTGCGGGAGGACACGGGGATATTTTTGAATTACTATTCCGAAACGGGGGATCTGCGCGCCGCCGTGGAGGAGCGTTGTGCTTATTTTTCTTATAACGACGATCCTGCCGACAGAACGGTGTCCCCGCAGATCACTCAGATTCCTTTGGAGGATTACGGCATGTCCTACGCCGTGCGCCTCTCGGACGGACGGTTTGTGATCTTCGACGGGGGATGGAACTTTGCCCCCGATGCGGAGCGTCTTTACGCCTGCCTGCAAGACGGCTCCCAAGGGCGGGCGCCCATCGTCGCCGCGTGGATTCTGACCCACGCCCATCGGGATCATTACCAATGCTTTTTGGGTTTCATGGAGCGCTACGGAGATGCCGTTACGGTGGAAAAGGTTCTGCTGAGCTTCCCCGAAGCCGACGATCCCGCCTATGAGAAGGACTTTTCCTACGAGGATCGCCGCGTGCCCGACAGCGACGAACGCACCAACATTCCCCGTTTGTGGCAGGCGATCGCCTCCTGCGGCGCTGTTACGTATACGGCGCACACGGGTCAGCGATATCGCATGGGGGATGCGGACTGTCTCGTTCTGTCCTCCTTTGACGACGTGGTGGGGGACACTGCCAACATCAACGCCACCTCCCTCGTGATCCGCATGGAGCTGGGAGGACAGGTGATCCTGTGGACGGGAGACGCCGCCTTCGGCATTTGTCGCCTGCCGCAACGGTACGGCGCCGATCTGAAGGCAGACATTCTGCAGGTACCGCACCACGGATTCCAGAGCGGACCGTGGGAGGACGAGATCCTGGGCTACGATCGGATTCGTCCTTCGGTTTGCCTTTTGCCCGTGTCCGATCATAACGCTTACACTGCCTTTTGCATCCATCGTAGGGGAACCCGCCATCTGATGCAGAATTGCGACGTTTCCGAGTTTATTGCAGCCTCATCCCTGCGGACGCTGACTCTGCCTTACGTTCCCGCACCCTACGGGAAAGCCGAGCTTGCCCGCAACTGTGCCGAGGGCTTGGCGGCGTGCGGCGCAAAATGCTGGATCTTTACGGGGTTGTCTACCGCCAGCCCCTCCGATTTCGTCTTTGATTTTCTCAATACCACCTATCTGAAGCCCAATCTGAACGCGGAGATCTATTTTGAGGATCGGACGAAACGGATCCTGCACGTGCGCTTTTCTCTGCCGCCCACCTGCACCAAATCGGTGAACGTGGTGGGGGATGAGGTGGACGGGGACGCGCTGTGGTTCAACGAATACGCCCTGAAAACGCAACCCATTCCCGAGAATGCCCCCTTCTCCCTTCGCATCACAAGCGACCTGCCCATTGTGGTCTCCCATCCCGATCACGCGCCCGCATATCACGCATAAGACGGCTTTGGGAATATACCAAACTTTATTTTGTGTTTGAGCTTTCCGAACAAAAACAGCGGCTCTTCTCCTTTGAGAAGAGCCGCACAGTTTGTCGATAAACCCTAAAAAGAATCTCTTTGTCCCGTACAATCCCTCAGTCACGGCATTCGCCGTGCCAGCTCCCTTTACACAAGGGAGCCTTGCTTCTGTGCGCGAACATCCTATTGATTCACAATCCGAGAGTTTCTCTTGAAATGCGAAAAAGCGTTGAGAACTGCACAAAAATTAGCCTCCCTTGTGTAAAGGGAGGGGGACCGCGAAGCGGTGGAAGGATTGTTTTGGGTCAAATGTTACCCGTTGTCCGTAAATAGAAATTAGGGTTCATAAAAAACAACTTGGACTTTTTTGACAGCCGGCGGCTCTTCTCATTTGAGAAGTGCCGCCGCTTTGTTATGAATTACCAGATAATGATTCTCTTATCCTCGGGCAGGTACATCTGATCGGTGTCCTTTACGTCAAAGGTCTTGTACCATTCGGAGAAGTTTCTGGGAGGCATGTTTGCGCGCAGGATCGCGGGACCGTGAACGTCGATGGAAAGGAGCATCTTCCGATACTCGGTTCTCGCCTTCTGGCACCATACTCTTGCCCAGTTGCTGAAATATTCCTCGTAGGATACGCCCTCGGTTCTCGACATGATGTCAAGGGTTACCGACATGCCGCCGTTGTCCGCCATGTTTTCGCTGACGATAAACGCCCCGTTGACCTTGCCCCAGGGAAGCTCGATGCCGTCAAACTGCGCGATCATTTTCTGAACCTTCAGGTCGAAGCGCTTGAAGTCGTCCTCGGTCCACCAGTCGTTGATGTTCCCGTTCTCGTCGCACTTGGCGCCGTTGCTGTCGAAGGCGTGGGAGATCTCGTGTCCGATCACGCCGCCGATTCCGCCCAGATTCTCGCTTCTGGTCTGCTTCAGGGAATAGAAGGGCGCCTGAAGGATCGCCGCGGGGAAGGTGATATCGTTTACGAAGGGATCGTAGCAGGCGTTGACCATGTGCCCCGGCATTGCCCAGTTTTCGGGCTCGGTGGGCTCGTCAAGCTTGGAAAGCATGTCAAGCGTTCTGATTTCATACAGAACCGTTATAATGTCATAAAGCGAATCTTCGGGATCGAACACAAACTTGTCATAGATCGCGGCGGGCTTGTCGGGATAGCCCATCTTTACTCCCATCTTGGAGAGCTTGAGGATTGCCTTTTCCTTGGATTCCTCCCCGAGAATATCGTTGGTTTTGATTCTCGTCTTATAGGTATCGATGATCTGATAAACGATCTCGGTGATGTCCTTCTTTGCTTCTTCGCCGAAGTATTTTTCGCCGTAGTAGATCCCCACGGGATCGGCGTATTTGCCCGAAGCAAGATTGTAGGCGAATTTTTCCACGGATTGCATTTTTGCAACACCGGTCAGCGCGCGCATGTACGCCCCGCCCAGATCACGAAGCTCCTCGGAGAGGTAGTTACAGCCCTTGATCAATCCCGTAACGTAAGCCCAGTGCTTGTAAAGCTTCAGATTATCCTCGTGGAACACGGTGGCAAAATTCTCAAAGAATCTGGGCTCGGTAACGACGACCGTTTCGGGCACCTTGCCGAAGAGATCGCAAAGCAGGGCGTTGAAATCAACGGTCGAGAGCATCTCTGCCACCTTGGCGGTGTCCATGGGATTATACATCTCAACGTATTTCGACCATTCCTCGCGGGTCTTGACCAGACCGCCGAGGATCGCGTCGAAGGCAAGGGTGTCGTTTACGTAGGCTTCCTGATCCTCCGCAGAGAGATCGGTCTGCGCCATCACGCTCTTGGCAACGTTTGTCCAGATGCCGAGGATCTGCGTCTTCTGTGCCTCCATCTCGGGCTTGTAGTAGGATGCGTCGGGAAGGATCACGCCTGCGCCCTGAATATAAACCAGGTGCCGCTTGGTATTCTTCATGTCGGTCTCAACGCCCACACCAAAGGGAGTGGGGATCCCCTTGAGCGACAGGGTCTTAAAGAGACGGTTGAAGTCTTCTACGCATTTGATCTCGTCGAGGATGGCAAGATTCTTCAGCGCGGGCGCAATGCCGTGTGCCGCCTTCCGCTCGGCATCCTTTGCGATGGCGTAAAGAGTGCAGGCTCGTTCAAGATACTCGTTGGGGTAAGCGTTTTTCTCGGTCATGGTGGCAAATTCGCCCATCATGATCTTTTCAACGCCGTCCGCCAGGTCCTGGAATCCGCCCGCTGCGGGTTTGTCGTCGGGAATAACGAGCTTTTCAATGGTTTCGCCGTTGACGAAATTGTAAAGATCGTCCTGAATTCTAACGTTTTCCATAATAATCTCCTCAAATGTATTGTCGATCGGTACGTGTTATGATACCATGGTTTTTTTCAAAATGCGGGTTACAGATTCAACGCCATGCTGCCCAGGAATGCGAGAATGACCCCCAGGATGCTCTGCTTCGTGATCCTTTCGCGGAACAGGAAGGCGGACATGACCACCGACAGGATCAGCGACCCGCCCTGCGCCAGGGGATACATGACTGAGGCGTCCAGCGATCCTGCGGCAAGGACCTTGAAATAAGAGTTTGCAAACAGACAGATCGCCATGACCACCAGATACCAGCGGACGTTTTTGATCAGCGTTTTTGCCCGTTGTACGGGCTGCTCACGGCGCAGGTTCAGCACCAGAGCGGCAACGAAAAGAACGGTGGCACCGAAGACGTAGGTGTAGAAATTAAAGCCCGCCGAGGTGAGCCCGCTGCCCCGATAAACGAAAAGCTTGGAGGAGAATTCACTCATTCCGTAGGTCAGTCCGCTTCCGATGAGAAGCAGAAATGCCTTCAAGGAGAGCTTCTCCTTTGCGGTGGATTTCTTTGCGCTCATGGTTGCGGTTGCGGCAAGGATCAGGACAAAGCCCACCCATTGGAAGAGGGTGATTGGCTCGTGGAAGAAGACGCTGCAGCAGACCGTTGCAACGATGGCTCCCAAAAACAAAAAGACCTCCAGCATGATGTAGGGGGCGTTTTTCGCCGCCAAG
>JAFPBP010000351.1 GCA_017424085.1 Clostridia bacterium | reverse complement strand
CGTTGCGCTCTCCGATCTTTACCTGTACGGTGTTCAGGAATCGATTTCCTATACCGAGTTCCTCGCTGAGAACGGTGATCCTCGCATCTCCGGCTCCGCTCTAATCGATAAGATCCAGGCGGAATATCCCTTTGCGAAGTCCGATACCTCCGTGTACGCCGACTACGACCGCTCCTCCGCTGCTACTCAGCCCGTCTCCTCCGACGTTCTGAAGTACAACGTTATCGGCGGTAACAACTGGAATACCTCCGGTCAGTGGGTTGAATACAAGGTCTCCGTGCCTCAGGCAGGTCTGTATAAGATCGTGCTTCGTGCACGGCAGAACGTCGTGTCCGGTACCTTCGCCAGCCGCGAGATTACCGTAAACGGCGAGACCCCCGTTTCGGAAGCAACCCGTATCCGTTTCGCGTATTCGTCTTCTTGGGAAATGGTTACTCCCACCGACGACTACGGCAACGAGCTTCTCTTCAAATTCAAAGAAGGGGAGAACATCATTCGCATTACCGCCACCACCGGTGAGCTGAGCGAATACATCAACGCCGTTGATACCGTCGTTTCCAAGCTGAATGCGGACTACCGTAAGATCATGCAGATCACCGGCTCCGATCCCGACGAGTTCCGTGACTATAAGCTTGACGAGGAAATCCCCGACGTTATTTCCGACTTGAAGGCTCAGGGCGATATTCTGATGAGCGTTTACAACAACCTCCTCGAGATCCTGGGCGGTGAAGGTCAGCAGACCGCTATTGTTTATAATGTAATCAGCGTGCTTTACGACATGGCGGAAGATCCTGATGAAATACCTTCCTATTTCTCCAGCTTCAAGAACCAGATCACCAACCTGGGCTCTTGGCTGAATACTATGCGCAACCAGCCTCTTGCCATCGACTACTTCCTGGTAGCTGAACCCGATTATGAACCCGGTAAGGCAAGCGCAAGCATCTGGAGCACCATCGTTCACAACGTGAAGATGTTCATCGGCTCCTTCACCTCCGATACGAACAGCATCGGTTCCATGACCGGTGAAACCTTCGATACCACCATCTCCATCTGGGCTACCACCGGTAAGGAGCGTGCGCAGATCAAGCAGCGTTTGATCGAGCGTTCCTTCATCAATCAGTACCAGATCGGCGTTGATATCGAGCTGGTTCCCGGCGGCGCTCTGCTGCCCTCCGTGTTCGCAGGTACCGGCCCCGACATCGTCATGGGTCTGGGTGCTACCGACGTTATCAACTATGCGTCCCGTAACGCATTGGTTGCGTTGAACCAGTTCCAGGGCTTTGATGAGATCCCCGGCTTCGAGGAGGTCTCCACCTGGTTCCATCCCTCCGCATTCGTTCCCACCTCCCTTGAGGTTTATGCAGACGATACCAAGACCACGACCGTGAAGAACTATTACGCTCTTCCCGAAAAGCAGTCGTTCGACGTGCTCTTCTATCGTCAGGACGTTCTCGCCGATCTTGGCGTGGAAGTTCCCAAGACCTGGGATGACGTTTACGATCTGATCGCCATCCTCAAGAAGCGTTACATGGACTTCGCACCCCCGAACTTCCTCACGCTTCTCTATCAGCAGGGCGAAACCCTTTATAAGAATAATGGTTACCAGATCAACCTGGATTCCGAAATCGCCATCCAGTCCTTCATCACCGTAACCGACTACTACATTACTTATAACTGCCCCAAGTCTTATAACTTCCAGAACCGCTTCCGCTTCGGTGAAATGCCCGTCGGCATGCAGGACTTCACCTTCTTTAATACCCTGAGCGTTGCGGCTCCCGAAATCAAGGGCAGCTGGACCTTCACCACCATCCCCGGAATGCGGGATGAAAAGACCGGTGAGATCAACTACACCACCTACGCTTCCGTTTCCTCCATTTGTATGCTGAAGGACGGTGTTGAAACCGGTAACACTGAGGAAGAACGCAAGGCCTACGCAAACGCTTGCTGGACCTGGATGCAGTGGTGGGTCAGCGAGGATGCTCAGTACGATTACGGTATCGAGCTGGAAGCAACCCTCGGTATCGCCGCCCGTTACAATACCGCAAACCTTGCAGCCGCTCAGAGACTGCCCTGGACCACCGAAGAGCTGACCGCTCTGATGGATCAGTGGAACAACGTCGTCGGTTACGAGGAGCAGGTGGGTGGTTACTACTACAGCCGTTACTACGGATTCGCCTTCAACAAAGTGCTTGACGATTATGCGGATGCCAGAGAGAGCCTTCTGAACTACGTTCAGGAGATCAACAAGGAAATCAAGTATAAGAGAGAACAGCTGAATCTTCCTTATAGCGATTCCTACTCCGGCAGCTCCGAGAATTAATTCGGGGGAGGATAGGATATGAAAAACAACGTAAAATCCGCAAGTTTGAAAAAAGCGAACCGGAGCCGTGCAATGAGCCTTGTGGTCTTTCTTGGGCCCTTCCTGCTTGTGTTCTTCGTGTTCACCATTCTTCCCGTACTCGTCTCCATCCTCGTCAGCTTGACGAACTTCAACATGTTGGAAATGCCCGGCTTCGTCGGACTTGACAACTACGCAAAGCTCTTCCTGAACGATAGCGTGTTCACCACCGCCATTCAGAACACCATGATCATCTCGGTCATTACGGGACCCGTCGGCTACCTGCTCTGCTTCGGCTTTGCATGGTTGGTCAACGAAATTCCCCCCAAGCCCCGTGCTTTCATGACCCTGCTGTTCTATGCTCCTTCTCTTTCCGGCGGTATGAGCGCCGTTTGGGCACTGCTCTTCTCCAACGATAGCGTGGGTTATATCAACGCTTGGCTTCAGGAATTCGATATCATCTCCGAGCCCATTCGTTGGACCGTTGATACCGACTACATGATGCCCGTTTGCATCATCATCATTCTGTGGCAGTCCTTGGGTACCACCTTCCTGACCTTCATCGCCGGTCTTCAGACCGTTAACCGCTCCCTCTACGAGGCGGGCGCCGTGGACGGCATCAAGAACCGCTGGCAGGAGCTGTACTTCATCACGCTTCCCGAAATGCGCGGACAGCTGATGTTCGGTGCGATTCTCGCCATCACCGGTGCCTTCGGCGTTGACGGTATCATCACCGGTATCTTCGGCTTCCCCACTCAGAACTATGCGCTGCATACCATCATGCACCACCTGCACGACTACGGTAACGTCCGTTACGAGATGGGTTATGCCTGCGCCATCGCAACCCTGTTGTTCCTTATTTCTATCATTGCCAACCGCGTCGTTCAGTTCCTGCTCGACCGCGTCGGTAAGTAAGGAGGTTTAATGAGATGAAATCGAATACTATGGACACCGTTGAACTTCCTGTTGGCAAGAAAAAGAAGGTTGAGACCGTAGGGATCTTCCGCAAGCGCCCCAAATACGATGAAGAAGGCAACCTTATTTATTATAAGAAGAAAAAGCTCATCAAAAACCGCGTCAACCGCTCTGCGGGCGGCGACGTGATGATGGTCCTCTTCCTCCTCATCGCCGGTGTGTTTATGGCATTCCCCATGATCTACGCCATCTCCAACTCCCTTAAGCCTCTGCACGAGCTGTGGCTGTTCCCCCCGAACCTGATCGTTCGGAACCCGACGGTAGCGAACTACAAGGACATGTTCACCATCCTGTCCAACTCCACGGTTCCCTTCACCCGTTATCTGTTTAACACCCTGTTTATCACCATCGGAGCGACCTTCCTGCGCGTTGTGTCCGCATCCATGGCAGCATACCCCCTGTCCAAGTTCAAATTCAAGGGCAGAAAGATCATCAACAAGACCATCACCATGACGCTGATGTTCGCTGCTCCCGCTGCGGGTCTGGCAAACTATCTGATCATGTCCGGCTTCGGTTGGATCGATACCTGGCTTTGCTTGCTGGTCCCCGCTCTCGGCTCTTCCTTCTCTCTGCACCTGATCCGTGGCTTCGTTGACCAGTTCCCCGATTCGGTTCTGGAAGCTGCCCGTATCGACGGTGCCGGCGAATACCGGATCTTCTGGAGCATTCTGATGCCCAACATGAAGCCCGCGTGGATGACCCTGATCGTCTTCTCCGTGAAGGACTACTGGAACCAGGGTGCAACCATTTACATCTACCGCGAAGAATTGAAGTCCCTGAACTACGCTTTGGGACAGATCGCCGCAGAAGGTGTTGCCCGTGCCGGCGTATCCATGGCAATCAACGTTATCATGATGATCGTTCCCGTGTTGACCTTCCTCATCACTCAGAGTAACATCATCGAAACCATGGCAACGTCCGGTATGAAAGACTAAGGAAAGGAGAGTATTTGCTGTGAAACAATCATTTATCAAAACCCTTGCCGTTTCGGCACTTGCCCTCTCCCTTATCCTCGGTACGGTCCTTTCGTCTTTCGCTCTTCCCATCAATAACGTAAACGACTCGTATTTCTATGACGTTAACGGCAATGACGCCTCCGCTCCTTTGGCCTTTACCGTGGAGCGCGTCATCAACATCGTTGACATCGACCCCACCAAGACGCTGACCAGCGCCTTCACTCCCTCCGATATCTGCTACGCCAACGGTTATCTGTACATTCTGGACTCTCTGAACAACCGTGTTTATATCCTGGATGAACAGTATCAGCCCGTAAAGACCATCAGCGGTCTGATCGGTGATATCCCCGATCTTCCCAAGACCCAGGCAGACATTCCCGAAGGAGAAGAGGGAAGCGGTTCTGCCGGAAACACCCAGTCCAACAAATATTCCTTGAATAAGCCCAAGGGTATTTACGTAACTGCCGACGGTTCCATCTACATCTCCGATACCTCGAACCAGCGTATCGTTGTTTGTAATATGGACGGCATCGTTTCCCGCGTCTATCAGGAGATCAAGTGCTCCGTTCTCGGTCCCAAATATACCTTCAACCCCACCCGTCTGGTCATCGATAACACCGGCGACCTGCAGGTTATCTGTGAAGGTATTAACCGCGGTATCATGCAGATTACCAGCGACGGTGAATTCCGTGCCTTCTTCGGAGCGCCCGACGTCGTTATCAGCCTCTGGGAACGCGTCTGGAGAAACTTTGCCACCGAAGAGCAGCTGGCTCAGATGATCGCCGTAACCCCCACCGAGTACAGCAGCCTTGCCGTTGACTCCCGTGGATTTATCTATCCCACCATCGCGGCTCTGGACGAGGCTGCGGTTCAGGCTCTGAAAAACCTGTCCATCTCCGCAACCTACGCTCCCGTTAAGAAGCTGTCTGCCGACGGTACCGACATGCTTCGTCGTAAAGGTCTCAGCTCTCCCATGGGTGACCTGAACTGGGCTCCCGGTAAGGATACCTATCCCACCATCGTGGATATTGCGGTTGATAACGAGAGCGGTCGTTACACCATCCTCGATTCCCGCACCGGTCGTTTCTTCACCTATGACGCCGACGGAAACATGCTTTATCTCTGCGGCGGTCTGGGTATGGCTCAGGGTGCCTTCCAGACGGCTTCCGCTCTGGACATCAACGGGGACTACGTCTACGTTGCCGATACCGGCTCCAAGACCGTTACCGTCCTCCGTGCCACCGACTACGTTCACGCCATCAACGAGGCGGCTGAGGCAACCTCCAACGGTCTTTGGACTGAATCCATCGGACTGTGGGAAGAGGTTCTGAGCTATAACTCCAACATGTACATCGCGAACATCGGCTTGGGTAAAGCTGAGATGCGTCTGGCAATGGCTCTGATCGATGATCAGACCGACGAAAACGGACTGAACGCTCTGGATCACTACGCCAAAGCCATCGTCTATTTCGACCGCGCCAGCGAGAAGACCAACTACTCGGTTGCGTTCACCGCGCTGCGTACCAACGAGCTGGAGAAATACTTCGGTCTCATCTTCGGTGCCATCGGTGTCCTGATCGTAGGCTACTTCGTTCTGAGCATCGTTCGCAAGCAACAGAAAAAGAAAAAAATGAAGCCCGTGTTCCGTCCTTCCGATCGGGAGGCTCCCGTGATCAATCGGGCAAAGAAGAAAGGAGATGAGGAATAATGGAAAAAGCAGAAAAGAAATCCGGCGTGACCTTTGCTAAGATCCTTGCGGATCTGGGCAACGGGCTGAAGGGTTTCCTTCCGAAGCTGTGGCAAGGAACCAAGACGACCGTGAAGCGCATGGGCTACGTCTTCTACATCCTCTTCCACCCCTTCGACGGATTCTTCGATCTGAAGAATGATCCCAAGCGCCGTTCTGTTTCGGCAGGTGTCGTGTGGCTTGTGCTTTTCGCCCTGTCCTCCCTCTTGCGGTACCAGACTATGGGTTACCTCTTCGCAGACCGTGCAGGTCAGCTGAATCTGAACATTCCCGTTCATCTGATGACCGCCGTTCTCCCCATTATCCTCTGGTCCATCTCCAACTGGTGCTTCTCCTCGCTGATGGACGGTGACGGTAAGTTGTCCGACGTGTTCATGGCATCCTGCTTTGCAACGGTTCCCATGACCATCTGCAACCTGATCCAGATCCCCCTCAGCCACTTCCTCTCCAGCACCGAAGCCAGCACCTTCACCTTCATCGGTTCTCTCGGTGTCGTTTGGGCGTATGGCTACATCTTCCTGGGAATGATCATCATCCATCAGTATTCCGTAGCCAAGGGCATCGGTACTGCGGTTCTCACCATCGTTGGTATGGCGGTTATCGCGTTCGTTGCGATCCTGGTCTTCTTCCTGCTTCAGCAGGTTTCCGGATTCTTCATGGAGATCGGAACCGAGATCATTTTCCGGCTTAACGAGTAAGGAGAGTAGAACGACATGAAACACCTGACTAAGAAATTACTCGTTCTCATCACGAGTGTACTTCTCGTTAGCCTTGCCCTTTCCGCCTGCGGAATTGATGCTATGGAAACAAATGACGTTTCCGATGAAGCCCGCGAGAATCATATTAACTCCATGCTGTACGCTGAGGGCGTTGAGATCCTTCACGCTCCCCTGATCGAGGAGTATAAGGAGATTCCCACCAACCTTCCCACCGTTTCTAAGAATGACGGTGCAAAGGCAGGTATTACCGGTTGGGCGGAGCTTGCCTCCAACGAAAAGTACGGCTTGTACATGGATTTTGCTACCACCGACATCGCCGTTCTGGATAAGACCACCGGCAATGCCTATCACTCCAACCCCAACAACGATCCCAGTCAGACTCTGTCCGCGTCGTTGCAGGCGAACATCGCTTCTCCCCTCATCATCGAAGCGTACGACGCCGTGGGTAAGCGCTATTCCTTCAACTTCTACGCAAACTGTAAGGACGATCTGGCATACTACGTCGCCAGAACCTCCGACAATTCCATTCGTATCATCTATACCATCGGTAACGACCCCGATAAGGACCTGTTCCCCCCGGTAATTACCGAAGGTACCTATGAAAATAAGATCCTTAACGGTCTGTATAACGCCTATGCAAACCAGGTAATCAATGAGAACCAGTATTACGATTATCTGGACCTGCTGGAAGCCTGCTATCGTTACATGACGCCCAAGGACATCGACATCGAGACCAAGGAACGCTTCAAGGAAACCTTCCCCACCATCGACGTTATGACCCTGTACGTTTCCTACGATAAGGTTACCACCAAGCAGCGTGCCCGTATCAAGGAAATGATGGAGACCATCGGCTTTACGGCGAAGGACGTAAAGAGAGAAATGGAGCTGGCTGACTATCAGGGTCCCGAGCGTTCCGTTCTTTACACCATTCCCGTAGACCTGACCCTCACCGAGGACGGTCTGGACGTTTCCATCGATACCGCTTTGATCCTTGGCCCCAACAAGCAGCGTCTGTATACCATTAACGTATTCCGCGGCTTCGGTGCCACCGCCGGCAAGTACGCGGGTTCTCACCTGATCGTTCCCGATGGCTCGGGTGCGGTGATCCCCGTTTCCGGTAATCTGACCCGCGACGCCTTCAAGAGCAGAATTTACGGTCCGGACGGCTCCTTTGCAAGAGCTTACAGCACCGATTATTCTCAGCAGGTCGTTCTTCCCGTGATGATCTATGACCGCGGTGTTGCTCCCTCCTCCTCTTCCTCCATGAACGGCGGCGGTCTCGTTGCCATTCTGAAGAACGGTGCAGGTCAGGCGAGCGTTGTTGCCCGTCCCGTTTCCGGTACGGCAACCCCCGTTGCATCCATCAACTTTGAGATCATCTATTCCGAGCGTGACTACCGTACCTATTCCACCTCCGTATCCGCCCTCAGCGCGATGGATAACCAGACCGGTTCCGGTTTGTTGCTCTCCAAGGAGGACGTGGAGGGTGTGTATCAGATCCAGTATCTGTTCACCGCCGGTAATATGAATTATTCCGACTATGCAGCATACCTGCGGGATTACTTCATTGCCAACGATCTCTTCCCCAAGGAAACTCTGAAGCAGACCGAGCTTCCCCTCTATGTTGATCTTATGGGTAGCGTAAATCTGAACCAGACCTTCCTGGGCGTTCCCGTTCAGACCGAAACCGCGCTGACCACCTATAAGCAGGCTGCCGAGATCCTGGCGGCGCTGAAGGAAGCAGGCGTCAATAACGTGGTTTCCCGTTACTCCTACTGGTCCAACGGCGGCGAGGCAAACACCGCTGCCAACGATCTGGATCTGATGTCCTGCATGGGCAGCAAGTCTGATCTGGATGCTCTGGTTCAGTATTGCAATGACAACGGCATGGGCTTCTTCCCCTCCGTTGACTTCCTCCACGTAACCGAAGACGGCAACGGCTTCAACAAGACCAGCGATGCCGCCCGTCGTATGAACCGCTCCACTGCTACCATTGTGGAACGCTACAACGCCATCGGTTCCAAGCGTAAAGATCTGGACGAAAAGACCTTGATTGCATCCCTGGCATCTCTCGAGATGGCGGAATCCTACAAGGCTTCCTTCGAATCGATCCTGAACACCTCCGGAATCTCTCTTGGCGAGATCGGTAAGGAGCTCCATTCTACCTATCGTACCAACAACACCAGAACCCGTATGTGGGCTGAAAAGGATCACATTGAGATCCTGAAGATGTACGCCGCAGATTACGATCTGATGGTTTCCACCGGTAACTTCTACACCTGGACCTATGCAGATCACATCTTTGGCTTGCCCTCTTCCTCCACTCAGTATCTGATGCAGTCTGATGCGATTCCCTTCGTTCAGATGCTCCTGCACGGTTACGTGAACTACTCCCTCGATCCTCTGAATGCCTCCGGCGACTACAAAACCGCTCTCCTTCTCGCGCTGGAAACCGGTTCTGCCTTCTCGGTCCGCTGGATGGGCGCAGAAGATGCCATCTTCGACTATTCCGTACATTACAACTACTTCTCCCTCAACTACAAGTCCACCATCGAGCGCACCGTTGCCACCTATAAGGAAGCTGCTGCGGTTCTGAACGACGTGCTGAACGTTCCCATCGTAGAGCATGCCAAGATCCCCGCGTACTTCCCCGTAGAGCACGAAGGCCTGATCGGCTGGCTGCCTGTGGATAAGGACGGTAACGTCATCGACGAAAATGCAGTTGTTCCCGAAGGCACCGAAAAGCCCGTCATCGACGACTTTGTGGAAGCCCTGAAGAGAGTTGACTGCGACGGCGGCGTCTACATGACCCGTTACGGCGACGTTAAGGTCGTGATCGTCAACTACAACGCCTTTGACGTTGAGCTGACCGACCGCACCGTCGTGGAAGCGAAGTCCTACAAGGTTCTGACCGTTGCCGAATACGAAGCTATCGCAAACGGCAGCGCTTACGAGCCCAAGCCCGAAGTCCCCGAGATTCCCGTAGTCCCCGAAGTTCCCGAAACTCCCGTGACTCCCGAGACTCCCGTGAACCCCGACGCTCCTCAGGGTGGCAACACCACTGAGGGCGGCGAGAACACCCAGGGTGGCGAAAACACCGGCAACGGTGGCGCCACCGCGGGCACCGATGATGTGACTAAGGAGGGTTGAAAATGGCTGAAAAGACTGTAGCAGCACCCGCACCCGCAAAGGCTCCCAAGAAGAACCGCCGCAAAGGGCTCTCCTTGGAACGCAAAAAGAGCTTGTTCGGCTATGTATTTGTCTCCCCGATTATCATCGGTATGATCGCCATTTACATTCCCGTTTTGGTGCAGTCCTGCATCTACTCCTTTACCGAAAACGCCGGCCGTTACGGTGAGGATTACAAATTCGTCGGCTGGCAGAACTATCACGACGCTCTCTTCGTAGAAAGCGGATTTTTGCAGAACGTGTATTCCTCTACGGTTGCTCTTCTCCCGCAGATCTTCATCATTCTGATCTTTGCCTTCTTCATGGCGAACATTCTGAATCAGAACTTCCGCGGCAGATCAGTTGCCCGTGTGATCTTCTTCATCCCCGTCGTTTTGTCCACCGGTATCGTTACTTACTTCGATAACCTGTCTTCCATGACCGACATTTACGAGGGCGGTGATAAGTTGGACATCGGCGGCGCCGCCGCAAGCACCTTCGACTTCGTTGAGATCGAGGCAATGCTCCTCTCTGCTCTTGGAAACTCCGGACTTGCAACCATCATCTCCGGCGCCATCGGAAGCCTGTACACCGTTATCACTTCCTCCGGCGTTCAGATGCTGATCTTCCTCTCCGGTCTCCAATCCATTTCCATCAACATGTATGAAGCCGCTAAGGTTGAAGGCGCAACGGGCTGGGAAGTCTTCTGGAAGATCTCCTTCCCCATGATCTCCCCCCTGATCCTCGTTAACCTGCTTTATACCGTCATCGATCTGTTCACCAGCGTTGATAACGCCACCATTTCGTTCATCGCCAAGTATTACGAAAACGTTGCGACCTACTCCATTGCGTCGGCGTTCTCGTGGATGTACACCATCCTGCTTCTGTTGTTCGTGGGTATCGTCTTCGTTCTGGTTCAGAAACTGATCGTATATCAAGACTAAGGAGGGAATTGAATTATGGCAGCATTGCTTGAGAAATTAAAAGAAAAAAAGCCCTCCTCCGGTAAGAAAAGCTTCCTGAGCGAAATGCGTTCCGGCAATAAGGTTCAGAGAGAAAAGGTGGACTGGGAAACCTGGAAACGCCGCAATCTGAACATGAACGGTCTGGGTCGCTTCGCATGGATGATCATCCGCTTTGTCATTATCGTCGGTATCGCTTACATGATCCTGTATCCCTTCTTCGTTAAGGTTGTCGTTGCGTTCTCCAGCACCGAAGATATCGTGGATAACACGGTTATGTACATCCCCCGTCACGGTTCTACTTACTTCATTGAGCGTGCCATGCTGAACATGGACTACTGGACCTCCTTCGTGAACACGGCTCTGCTTTCGGTGATCGTCGCCGTCTGTCAGTTGTTCGTGGCATCGGTTGCAGGATACGGCTTTGCCCGCTTCTCCTTCAAGGGACGTGATCTTCTCTTCGTCGTCGTTCTGTTGACGCTGATGATCCCCGCCCAGACCATCCAGCTGCCCCTTTTCGTGCGGTTCGCTCACTTCCTCGGTTCGGACATTAACCTGATCAACACCTTCTGGCCCTTGACCATTTTGTCCGCCACCGGTCTCGGTCTGAAGAACGGTCTGTACATCTATCTGATGAGACAGTTCTTCCGCGGGCTCCCCAAGGAATTGGAAAACTCCGCTTATATCGACGGCGCCGGATTCTTCCGCACCTTCATCTCCATCATGCTCCCCAACGCAATGAACATGATGATCACCGTTTTCCTCTTCGCCTTCACCTGGCAGTGGACCGATACCACCTACAACAGCATGCTGATGCCCAAGCTGGACATTCTGTCCAACAAGGCTGCAACCGTTGCATCTTCTCTGGAAGATACCGCGCAGATCGCCGCCATCAACGACACCGCGTGCTTGCTGATCATCTTCCCCCTCCTGATCGTCTTCCTGTTCGCACAGAGATACTTCATTCAGAGTATCGAGCGTTCCGGTCTGGTGGAATGATCCGACCTCTTTGAATTCAAAAAGGAGAGCTGTTTTTCAGCTCTCCTTTTTCTTTAGCAAAAAAATGAGCCATTTACCAATATCGGTAAATGGCTCATAGGCTCTTAATATTGATATGTACTTCTTTTCTACGTTGTTTGCACCATATGTAAAAGTCTCCGGCTGCCCCCTCCCCAAGGTCAAACAACCACTTTCCACAGATGGGACACTTCACTTTGTTAATCATAAATATCCCCCCTGAGATAAAAAAGAAAGGAGTACCCCGATACTACCGCCTCGGAGTACGGCGGCGAAAACAAGAAAGAGTTGTAGAACTATGCCTATCTTATACTTTTATTATAGCATATAGATACGGTTTTGCCAATATTTGGGTTTAAAATACGGCTGTGCCGAATTGTGTTTGCAAAGAAAAAAGCCTGCCTTCGATTATTTGAGACAGGCTTTTTTGTACTATGTTACGCTACCTATCAATCGTCATCGTTTGGGAGATACCAACCGTGTTCCCGAT
>JAFPBP010000350.1 GCA_017424085.1 Clostridia bacterium | reverse complement strand
TGGAGGAAGCCGCGGAGTACGCCAAGGAGTTTGACTGCACGGTCATCACGGGGGATCTGGTAGACTTCAATACCTATAAAAATTACGAAACGGCGCAACGGATCCTTGCGGGAAGGGACTACCTTTTCTGTGCGGGCAACCACGAATTCACCCCCAAGCCGGGCATCGATTCCTACGAGCTGAAGGCGAATTCTCTGGAATTCGTTCAATCCCATTTTCGCGGCAATCTGTATTTTGAAAGCCGCATCGTGGGCGGCGTGAACGTGGTTTCTGCCGATAACGGATATTACACCTGGACCGAGGATCAGCTTGAATTGCTGAAGGCGGAAGCCGCCAAGGGGCTCCCCATTCTTCTGTTTACTCACGTGCCCATTCATCCTCATCTCATGGATCCCGCTTGGTTTCAAGTGCATGCAAAGATCCCCGGCTTTACGGAGGAAATGTTCCAAACCTCTGCCAAGGTCATGCGCTATCTGGCGGAGGAGCCTGCCTTCAAGGGCTTCTGCTCGGGGCATTGGCACAACGACAGCTACATCGATTTTTGTGGAAAGCCCAGCTACGTTTTGGGCGGACTCTTTAAGGGTATTGTCGGCGATATTAAAGTTGTTTGAAAAGGAGAGATATTGTCATGGAGCAAATTTCCAACCGTGATCGGGAGATCCTGAGATCTCTTGCAAAAACCAAATTGGAATACGTAAACAGCCCTCGCAACGAAGAGATCCTTAAGCAATGGAACGCTCTGGGGGAAGGTCGGAGAGAGTCTCCCACGGTGCGCCTTTTGTTCAGCAATTTCTCGCGGGACGTGGTGGAAGCCCGTCTTCAATGCGAGGGGGATCTTGCCCGCTCGGTGGAGCGTGCTTTGGTGAGCAGTCTCGTGGGACGGGAGCTGTTTGACGACGACACGCCCCTGTCGCCCACCTTCGATCTCCGCTGGCGGTATCGGGTGTCTCCCTTTGGGATGACCCCCAAGCGCGTGCGGGATCCCAAGTCGGGGGGCTATCACATTGACCCCGTCATTGAGGATCTGGAAGAAGACTTCGAGAAGCTGCAGGGCGGCTCCTTCGGGGTGGATCGGGAGGAAACGATTGCGTTTCGCGATCTTGCGGAGGATCTGATCGGAGATATTCTGCCCGTCCGCATGGTGATGGGGTCCTTGGGCGGAGCGATCACCAATCCCTTGGTTCATCTGATGGGCATGGAGAATTACTACCTTGCCATGTACGATACCCCCGAGGCGCTTCATCGGGTTATGGATATGGCAACCTCGGTTCATGAGCGTTGCTACGATTTTCTGGAACGGGAGGGGCTTCTGCTCCCCACCTGTGGGATCAGTCCCCTAAGTCAGGAAAGCTTCGCCTTCAATCACGAGTTGCCCACCGATTCGGTGACCTCCACCACCCAATGCTGGGGATTTTTGGAGTCGCAGGAGACCACCGCCGTGTCTCCCGAGACCTTTGAGGAATTCGTGTTCCCCTATCAGGATCGCCTGGCCAAGCGGTTCGGGCTGTTGTCCTACGGATGCTGCGAGCGGGTGGATGCCATTCTGCCCTATCTGCTCCGCTGGAAGAACCTGCGCAAGCTTTCGGTTTCCCCCTTCAACAAGGAGGAGCAGGTGGGTGAAGCCCTGCGCGGCACCAACGTGATCTATTACAGCAAGCCCCGCGCCGATCTGGTAACGACCCCGGGTCCCATGGACGAGGACGCCCTGCGCCGCGATTTCAAGCGGATCTGCGAGGCGGCAAGCGGGTGTCTGTTTGAGATCGCCCAGCGAGAGGTGATGACCCTGCGGGGTGACGTTGCACGGGGACGGCGCTACGTGGAGATCGCCAAGGAGTGCGTGGCGCAATATTGGAAGCCGTAAGCCCATCTATATCACCGAAAACGGCGTTGCCTGCAAGGATGACCGATTCCGCATCGTCTTTCTGGCAGAGTATCTGGCGGCGATCCAAGAGGCGATCCGCTTCGGTGCCGACGTGCGCGGCTATCTGTATTGGTCCATGCTGGACAACTTTGAATGGGGCAGCTTCAAGCCCACCTTCGGCTTGTACGGGGTCGATTTCCAAACCTTTGAGCGCACCGCAAAGCCTAGCGCATCCTTCTACCGCGAGATCATCGGGCAGAACGGCGTCAATGCCGAGCTGATCAAGAAGTATCTCACGGAGATGCCCTCGCTGGCTCGCTGAGCGGCGCAATGGGGGAATTACACTTTCGTCCACAGTACGGAAATGAGGGAATGACGATGAAACAGAACAAGCAAAGCGATTTTATCTACGCAGAAGCCTTTGAGCATTGCGATAAAACCCACGTTCGCTATCGGACGAAGGTGGATCTGAATTGGAAATTTTTGCAGGACGATACCATCGACGCCTCTGCGGCGGATTTCGACGATTCCGCCTGGCGTCTTCTGAATCTGCCCCACGACTGGTCCGTCGAGGGGGAATACGATCAATCCAATCCCTCGGGAGGCTCGGGAGGATATCTGCCCACGGGCATCGGCTGGTATCGGAAGGTTCTGTCGATTCCTGCGGAATGGCGGCAGGGAAGACGGCTGTATCTCGCCTTTGACGGGGTTTTCACCAACAGCACCGTTTACGTGGATGGGGTGAAGGTGGGCAATCGGGAATACGGCTGGCTCTCCTTCGTTTGCGATATCACCCACGTTGCGCGGGACAAGGAGTCCGTGACGGTTGCCGTGAAGGTGGATAACTCGGTCCAGCCCGCCGCCCGCTGGTATACGGGCTCGGGCATCTACAGCCACGTTTGGGTCATTTCCGCAGGGGAGGTCCACGTGGCGGAAAACGGAACCTACGTGACCACTCCCGCCGACGATCGGGGTATCCCCACGGGGGCGGCGACCCTGGAAACCGTGGTGAAAAACGATTCTGCCGCCGACACCGTGATCTCGGTGCGCTCCACGATCTGTCGGAAATGCGATGATCAGCCCCTTGCTTGGGTCTGCTCCGATCCCGTTGCTCTTCCCGCAGGGGGAGAGGTGACCGTGCATCAGCAGGCGCAGGTGGAGTCTCCCGCCCTGTGGTGCCCCGACGCCCCTTGGCTGCATTACGTGAAAACCGAGATTTTGTCGGGCGCCGAGGTTTGGGACGATTACGTCACCGAATTCGGCTTCCGCGCCGTGACCTACGACGCTAACGGGTTCTATCTGAACGGGGAAAGTGTGGTTCTGAAGGGGGTCTGCAACCATTGGGCGCTGGGCGCTCTGGGGGCGGCGCAATCCACGAATATGATCCGCTATAAAATTCAGTTTATGAAGGATATGGGCGTCAACTGCCTGCGCACCTCCCATAACGCCTGCCCGCCCGAATTCTACGAGCTTTGCAACGAGATGGGCATGATGGTCATGGACGAATTCTCCGAGGGAGAGCGGGGCAAGACCGCAGGAGACTACGGCACCCGTTGGTTCCAAAGCCTTTGGAAGCGGGATTTTGAATATTGGGTGCGTCGGGATCGGAATCATCCCTGCATCGTGGTCTGGAGCATCGGCAACGAGATCGGGAGCATGAACGATAATACGGGCATCAGCCCTCACATCAAGCAATTCGACCTGACCCGTCCCACCACGGGAAGCATGATCTTCACGGGGGTGGATATCCCCGGTGCCAACGGCATCAGCGAGGGGGCGAAGTTTACCCGTCCCGACGAGACTCTTCCCCTCATCGCCACCGAGGCTCCTCATACCCACGCCTCCCGCGGGGTGTACCGCACCCAGACCTGGTATCGGGGCAGATTCGCCGAGGAGGGGTCGGGGGGAATCATCTATAATCTTTCCGATTCCGAGATCTTCCGCTACGATTGGTCGTCCGAGGCGGTGGGCTCCCGCATCTGGCCCTCGGACTTCGATAACGCCACCAGCCAGACCTCGGTGCGCCGCCATTGGACCCTGACGCGGGACAACGATTGGCGCGTGGGAGAATTCCGCTGGACGGGCTACGATTATCTGGGCGAAGCCAACTACGTTCTGGGGGGCTGGCCCTACCGTATGTTCCACAGCGGGGCGGTGGACTGCGCCATCTTTGCAAAGGATATGTATTATCTTTATCAGAGCATGTGGCTGAAGACCCCCGTACTTCACATCCTTCCCTCCTGGACCCATCCTACCATGGAAAAGGGGACAAGGATCCCCGTTTGGGTCTATTCCAACTGCGAAAAGGCGGAGCTGTTTTTGAACGGTAAATCCCAAGGCGTAGTCGATCGGGGCCCCATCGACACCCGTGATCAGCATTCTATTCAGTTCGATTGGCTCGTCCCCTACGAGGAGGGCACGCTGACCGCCGTGGGCTACGATCGGGACGGGAACGAGATCCTGCGGGATTCCTACGTCACCGCCTCCGCGCCCGCCGCTCTTTCGCTGAAAAATACCACCGACGAGGCGTTGCCCTTGGACCCCGCTTGGGTGGGGCAGGTCACCGTTTCCACCGTGGATAAAAACGGAACCTTTTATCCCTACGGGGAAAACCGCACCTATTATCACGTTTCGGGCCCCGCCTATATCAAGGCTGCCGACAACGGCTCCTCCACCGATACCGAAAGCCACGTCAACCGCCATCGCAAGGCGTTTATGGGCTTGAGCAAGGTCTTCGTGGCGCCCTCGGGGGATGCGGGAGACATTCAGTTCACCGCCGCCTCGATTCTGGGCGAAAAGCGTCAACTGACCTGCGATCTGGTGTCGATCGACGTTCGTCAGCTTGCTCTGCGCGGCAACCCCAAAACCGACGATTTTGAAATTTATTATACCACCGACGGATCAATGCCCACCCGTGCCTCCGAGAAGTATACGGGCGCTTTTTCCGTGGCGTTGGAGACTACGATAAAAGCCGCAGTCTACCGTTGCGGTGATGCGGAGCCCCTGTTTGTCATGGAGGAGACCTTCGGTGCGGACGAGGGTATGTACTGGGCAGGCACGGGTACGGGCGCCGTTGACGAAAATATCTGCC
>JAFPBP010000349.1 GCA_017424085.1 Clostridia bacterium | reverse complement strand
GCAGCGTCACCTGAAACTCGGCGGGGGATACGGGATCGGGAGGCGTATCGGAATCGGTAGGAGTATCGGTGTCGGTAGGAGTATCGGTGTCGGTAGGAGTATCGGTGTCGGTGGTTTCTCCGTCGCCCGAGGTTCCGCCCGAGCCGTCGGTGGAAGGAACGTTCGTTTCGGTATCGGTGGTGGGATCCTTCGCCTCAACCAGCTCGGCATAGGAAAGACTCATCCAGCCCGTCTGCCCCTCGTAGACCACCTTGCCCCATCCGTTCTCGATGGCGGTGACCTCCAGGACCGTATCGCAGGGGATCAGATCCAACTGCTTGTAATCCTGCCCCGGACCCGACCGCAGGCGAAGCCCCACGGAGGGCGTGACCCGATAGGTGCCCAACACAGGCTCGGAATCGGGAGCCTCGGGCGCTTCGGGGGTGGGGGGAACGTATTCGCCCACCGACTCGGGATATTTTACGGGCATATAGACGTATTCGATGCCGTATGATTTATAACGGGAGGCGAACTGCTCCCAGGTCCAATATTTGATGTTGACCATGCAGGGAGAGACCCAGTTGCCCTGATAGACGTACAATCCGTTCTCGTCCTGAGAGAGCAGGATCACGGAATGCTTGCCGTCGATGCGGATGTTGGCACCGGTCTTCGCCTTCTCCATGAGCTTTTTCACGTTCTTGGCGGTCATTTTGGAGGAGGACAGAGACCCCAAGCTGTAATATTTGGAGGCGTTTTCGGGATAATAAACACTGTCCATGAACCCGAAGATCTTATAAAACACCATGTGGGCAAAGCCCATGCATTGACAGGAATAGAGATACACGGGCTCCCCGTTCTTTTCGGGATCGTAATAGATGGATATGCAGTCGCATCCGCCGTAATAACTGCAACGGTTGTGGCAGGTGCACGCCTTGCCCGTATAGGAGAAATAGGATCCCACGGGGAATTCGGCAAAGAGCACGTCCAGCCGCTGCGCCACGTAAACGTTATCGGTGTAGAATCCGCCGGTATATTCGGGATAAACGGGAGTCTTGTCGTCCTCCGTTTCGGTGCCGCTCTGGGAGGGGGATTCGGAATCGGTGGGGGTATTGATATCGGTGGAGGAGGAATCCCCGTCGGTGGAGGTGGAAGACCCCTCGGAGAAGGTGAAGGTGGGCTCGGTATCGGTGACGGGAGCGGAATCGGTGGAGGTTGACGACAAAATCGCGTCGGTATCGGTTTCGGCAAACAACGCCGATACGGTGAAATTCAACGCCGTGGCGGACAGCAAAAGCGCCGCTGCAAGGCGGATCCGACGGGATCCCTTCATCGCCATATCTCCCTTCGTAAGTGCATTCTACAAATGTATATACACACCTATTATAGCAAGCAATTCGACCCGTGTCAACAAATTTCGGACAAAAGTCAATTTTTTTTCCCGTTCTCGCTACATTTTCGGAGGAAATTTATGGAACCGACCCCCTCTCAGCACCCCGATCCGCCCCGCTCCGCAGTTACGCTGAGAGAGGTGATCGTCCTGTGCAAGGAATCCCAGATCGGAGCCTTCGGGGCGCAGGCGGCGTTTTTCGTGCTGCTGTCCGCCATGCCCTTTTGCGTGTTTCTCACAGCCCTTCTGCGCCATCTTCCCTGGAGCGATGCGGATCCGTCCCGGGTTTTTCCCATCCTTTCCGACGCGGCGCTTCTGTTCCGCGGGGCGGAAGCCCCCTCGGCGGCGATCTTGTCCGTGTCCGCCGTCACCGCCCTTTGGTCCGCGTCGCGGGGGATCGTGGCGCTGACGCGGGGATTAAATCGCATGTACGGACTGACCGAGGGGCGGAATTATTTCGTGCTTCGCCTTTGGGCGTTTGCCGAAACGCTGGTGCTGGAAATGGTCCTGCTCTGCACTCTGGGAGGATCGGCGCGGGGCGAGCTTCTGTGGGATCTGCTTCATGTCCCATCCCCTGCGGCTCCCGTGGTACAGACCGTGCTGGGATGGATCCTTTTGACGGGATTTTTTCTGTTTCTTTACGCCGTACTTCCCGACCATTCCCCCACCCTCCGCTCTCAGCTTCCCGGAGCGGCAGGGGCGGCAATGGGCTGGATGATCTTCACCGAAGCGTACACGGTCTACACCCGCCACGTTGCCGACTTCTCCCGCCTCTACGGAGCGCTGGCGGGAGCGGCGATGCTGATGCTGTGGCTCTGGCTCTGTCTTTGCATTCTGTTTGCGGGGGCGCTTTTCAATCGGATCCTTGCCCGAACAGACTGATAGTTCGGGAAAAATTCACAAAAATGACCTACCATCGTGTCACCCGTGTACTATAATGAAGAAAAATCCGAGACCCATTTTATTACGTCGGGAGGATCCTTACATGAACAGACAGATCGAGGCATACTGCGCGCAGAATACCGCCTACGCGCCCCGTAAAAATTACGATATTCTCTTCCCCCTGCCTGCGGGAAGTGCCCGTTGGGAGGGGCTGATGAACGCAACCGCCCGCCGCATTGCGGGACAGGACATGGCAAACCCCGAGCTTTGGAAGATCTTCGTCAACCAGTTCCGCATCCGTCCCGACAGCCTCAACTGCATGTGGCGCTGTGAATTCTGGGGCAAAATGATGCGCGGCGCCTGCATGACCCAGCAATACACGGGAGACGACGGGCTTTACGCCGTTTTAGAAGACTCGGTGCGGGATCTTTTCACCTCCGCCGACGACCAAGGGCGCATTGCCACCTACGCCCCCGAATATCAGTTCCGCGGATGGGATCTTTGGGGCAGAAAATACGTGCTTCTGGGCTTGCAGCATTTCATGGAGATCTGCCGCGACGAAGGACTGAAGCAAGAGATCGTTGCCGTCATGTGCCGCCATGCGGACATCCTCATCAAGGAGCTGCACGAACAGGGCATCCAACCCTGCGACACCTCAAATTATTGGCTGGGGATCAACTCCTCCTCCATCCTGGAGCCCATGGTTCGCCTTTACAACATCACGGGCAAGCAGGACTATCTGGACTTTGCCACCGAGATCGTGGAGGGAGGCGGCGCGAAGGGCTTCGACCTGTTCTCGGAGCCGCTGAAATCCGACAAGATTCCCTCGGAATACCCCGTAGTCAAGGCGTACGAGGCAATGTCCTGCTTCGAGGGTCTTTTGGAATACGGAAGAGCCACCCAAAACGAAGCCGCCCTCACCGCGGCGCTCACCTACGGAAGACGGGTTCTGGAAAACGAAATTTCGGTCATCGGCTGTGCGGGCTGTACCCACGAGCTGTTCGACCTGACCCGCGTGGCTCAGTTTGACGAAGCCAAGGCGGGGACCATCATGCAGGAGACCTGCGTGACCGTGACCTGGATGAAGTTCTGCCTGCAGATGCTTTCCCTGACGGGAGATATGGCGCTTGCCGATGCCATGGAAACGGCGTACTATAACAGCCTTGTGGGAGCGGTCAACCATCGGAATACGCCCCATACGGTGAAGGCAGAAGAATATTCCTATCCCCTGCCCGACGGCCACGTACCCGAGATCTTCCCCTTCGACAGTTATGCGCCTCTGACCCCCGGTGCCCGCGGACAGAAGCAGGCGGGGTGCCGTCCCATCACCGAAACCGCCAACTACACCTGCTGCACCGCCATTGCGGCGGCGGGGACCGCTCTGATGCCCAACAACGCCGCCATGCTCTCCGAGGAGGGGCTGACGGTGCTCTTCTACGAGCAGGGCGAGGTTGCCTTCGAGACCCCCGCGGGACAAGCGGCAACCCTGAGAGTCACCACCGAATATCCTCTGTCGGGAGATATTTCCTTTGAGCTGACCCTTCCCAAGGAGGAAGAATTCACCCTGTCCCTGCGGATCCCCGCATGGGCGAAGGAATACGGCTTTGCGGGCTTCCGCGACGGAGAGACGAGCCTGTGCGACGGGCTTCTGAGCCTGACGCGGGTCTGGAAGAGCGGGGACAAGTGCTGTCTCGCCCTCCCCATCAAGACCACGATGCTTTCCTCCGCAGACTTCACCGACAACGACACCGATCCCCACTACTGCCTGACCCACGGACCTCTGGTGCTGGCAATGGATACGGAGGTCTTCCCCTTCGACTTTGCACAGCGCCACACCCCCGTCGCCGACGAAAACGGCACGGTGAAAGCCACCCCCGTGGCGGTGGAGGGAGATTACGCTCTGGCGCTTTCGGTGCCCTTCACCGACGGCACCCACGCCACCTTCGTGGACTACGCCTCGGCGGGCAAATCCTGGCGCGCAGACCTCCCCTTCGCCTGCTGGCTGAGAAAGGGTTAATCCGATCGAAACTCAATAACATACCATCCGCCTCCCCTGACCGCAGGGGAGGCTTTCTCTTGGCGGGACGGGTTTATGTTCTTTCTTTTCGGGTGAAAAGAAAGAACCAAAGAAAAGCCAAGGTCGGCGGAATGCTTCCGCCGAGGGGG
>JAFPBP010000042.1 GCA_017424085.1 Clostridia bacterium | reverse complement strand
GGCTTCGCCGGCTGCTCTGAAAACTCTGTCGATGACGTTGTCGCTGATGCAGTCGATGGACATGAGCTCGCTTCCCTCTCTGATCACATTTGCCGTGGAGAAGCCGATGAACACTTCCCCGCTTCCGTGACCGATGTATGAGCCGAGACGTGCAATACCGATGGAGCATCTCTTGACTACGCGCTTGAGCTGACGGGCTGTGAGCGGAATATCGGTAGCAAGAATGATCATAATGGAGCCTTTGTCGCATTCGCTTCCGTTGATTTTTTGGATGATCTCCTCATCAAGATGCTTGCCGTCCACCATAAGATCCTCGGTAGAGCCGTAATTGGACTGCACAAGCACACCGAGGGTGAAGTCTTTTCCGCCGATGGACACCATTCTCGAAGCGGAACCGATCCCGCCCTTGAATCCATAGCACCATGTTCCCGTTCCCGCGCCAACATCGCCTTCCTCAAAATCTTCGCGTGCGTCCGCGATCGCTTCAAACACATGCTCCTTTGTGACGGGGCGGTCGATGATGGTATTGAAATGAGCGTCGTTGCATTCCCCAACCACTGCATTGACACTGCAGGGATTTGAGCCTTCCTCACGGCACCTCTTTACGGTATATTCCACCATTGCGTCGGCGACGATTCCCACATTCAGCGTGTTGGTCAGCGCGATGGGTGTTTCGATCGTGCCCAGTTCCCCGATCTGAACGGTGCCGCAGGTCTTGCCGTAGCCGTTCTGCACATGCACCGCGGACACGAGCTTGTTGTCGTACACATTCTGCTCCGAGGGAATAATGACCGTACAGCCCGTCCGATATTTATCGGTTTTGATGGTGCTGTGACCTACTTTAACGCCCTTTACGTCGGTGATCTTGTTGAGCGCTCCCTTGGGCATGGTTCCTATTCTGATACCGTAATCGGCAATTCTTTTCTGATTCATATTAAACCTCGATTGTCTGATTTTAAAAATTGTTCCTGACGAGCGAACCGCCGCATTCATGAAAAATCATGTCAGCGGCGGCTTTTCTATTCTGTTTTTGAGCCCTGATCGGTCGGATCATTCGTCGCCCACAACAGCCTTGATGGTCTTGGCCGCCTGCTTGGGAATGATCTTCTGAATGGACTTGATCTTGGAAGCGAGAGGAGAACCCGTCTGGATGCAGGAGTTGATGGTATCCATCAGACCGCCCCAGCGATAAACTACGGTATAGTCGTATCTTGCCGCTTCGGAAGCCAGCTTCAGCATTTCAACGGAATCTTCGTCTCTGGTCTGGCGGTACTGAAGGGTCACTTCGTACTGCGCTCTCATGGAAGAAACGCGGGATGCCGCTGCGATGGCGTTGACGATCATGCCGGTGCGTTCCAGATCGGATGCGGACTTGGGGATCTGTACGCCGGTAGCGCAGCTTTCGTTGCAGAAGGAGTAGTAATCAGCCTGTTCTTCGCTTTCCTTAGGAAGAGGAAGAACACCGAAATCCGTTTCCATATCGGTGAAGAGCGCAAGGTTGCATGCAGTCTGGTCAAGGAAGAGCGCCTGATTCTGCTTGAACATATCCACTTCTTCGT
>JAFPBP010000348.1 GCA_017424085.1 Clostridia bacterium | reverse complement strand
GATGTTCGAGACCTTTTCCCGGGAACAGATCTGTATGATTGGAAGATTGATCGAGACCTAACAGGAGAGTACTATCTGTCTTTCTTCTGTGAAGACAAAGAAAGAACCTTTGAATACGATCTTACGATCAACATCAAATAACATGACAAAAAAACAACGGACGGAGATCTTTCTCCGTCCGTTTTGTTTGATTGAAGTTATTCGCAGTTTCGGCACAGGGCATTGCCTTCCGTAATGTGCCGTTACCTCTCCAGCAGTTTTTTTCGCTCCCGCCAATCGGGCAGGATCTTCTGCACCTCGGCGTAAAAGCGGGGAGAATGGTTTTTCTGTAGAATGTGCGCCAGCTCGTGGACGATTACGTAATCCACCGCTTCGGGCGGGTATGCCATAAGGCGGAAGGAATAGCAGATGCGATTTTTGGGACTGCAGGAGCCGAATCGGGTTTTTGCATCGGTGATGCGCACCCCCGCAGGGGAGACCCCCATGATCTCTGCCCAATGAGCGGTACGCTTTGGGAGGTAGTCCCGTGCCGCCGCCGTCAGCTCGTCCCTCCGTTTTTCGGTTGTCTCTTGAAATGCACTCCGCTCTTGGACCCGCTTCTTTGCCCCCTCCAGCCAATCCGCGTGCTTTGCCGCAAAGGCGTCGATCTCTTTCTTTGGCATGGCGCGGGGGGCGCGGATCAGAACCCGTCCGTCGGGGCGCACCTCAAGGCTTATCGTGCGGCGGTTCGAGCGCAAAATTTCATATTCGGTCACGGAAATCACCTCCGATATATTATACTACATTTTCTTTCTTTTGTCAAATGGTAACGATTTGTTACGTTTCCGAAAAAGTCTTGAATCTTTTCAAAAAATGTGGTATTCTAAAGAAAAAAACGGAGGTTACACTCATGTTTATTCCATATAACCATCCCTCGGTTCGCTCCAGCGGGCGCTGGGCTCCCGTGGGGAACGCTCTCTGCGCCACCGCTACGGGCTCCTACGTAGAATTGGCGTTCCGCGGTACCTATGCGCTGTTGCGCTTCGATCAGACCTGGTCTCAGCCTCCCTATCCCCACGTTTGGCTGTCGGTGGACGGCGGCGCGCAGGTGGAGGTCCCCCTGGACCGTTATCTCCGTGTCAGCGCTCCCGAGGGGGATCACGTGGTGAAGATCCTTCTGAAGGGTGCCGTGGAGCAGCAGCATCGCTGGTATCATCCCCTGGTGGGAAAAATTGCCTTCCTGGGTTATGATGCCGAAGCCCCCGCAACCCTCCCCGAGGATCCCCGCAAGACCATCGAGTTCGTGGGCGACTCCATTACCGAGGGTGTTCTGATCGACGCATTTTTGAGAGATCATAAGAACGATCAGCTGGACAGACCTTATATGGACGACGTCTGCGCTACCTATGCCTACCTCACCGCTCAGGCATTGGGGCTCCGTTCCCTCCATTGCGGCTACGGTGCCACGGGCATCACCCGCAGCGGATGCGGCGGCGTTCCCAAGGTCTCCGAAACCTACCCCTATTGCTTCCAGAATGCCCCCGTCGCCTACGACCACCCCGATTATATTCTCATCAACCACGGCGCCAACGACCGCGGTGCGGGATGCGAGGCGTACATCAACGGGTATCGGGAATTTTTGAAGCAGGTCCGTGCCGCACATCCCGAATCCAAGATCATCGTTCTCTCTGCCTTCGTGGGCGCATGGCCCCAAGAGCTGGGTGCGCTGGTCAAGGAGCATAACCTTGCCTACAACGACGACGTGTTCTTCATTGATACCACCGATTGGATCCCCAAGGATCCCCTGCATCCCCTGCGGGACGGTCACCGCATCGTCGCAAACAACCTCATCCCCCTGTTGAAGGAACGGTATTCTCTCTGATTTCAGCGAAAGAAAGGAAGATTTTTCCATGAAAAAAACCGTTATTGCCGTCATCGGATGCGGCAGAATCGCCAACAATGCGCATTTTCCCGCCTTTGCGCAGATGGATGATCTGATCGAGATCAAATATGCCTGCGATCTGATCCCCGAAAAGGCTCAGGCGATGAAGGATAAATACCCCGCCGTTCAGAACGTGATCACCGATTATCACGTGGCTCTGGATGATCCCGAGGTGGAGGCGGTCTACGTTCTGACTCCCAACTACGCTCACTATACCATCACCATGGATGCCCTTAAGGCCGGAAAGCACGTTTTCTGCGAAAAGCCCATCACCGTAAACTATGCCCTCTCCTGCGAAATGGCGAAGCAAGCCGACGAATCGGGCAAGATCCTGAACATCGGTGTCTGCAACCGCTTCCATAAGAGCGTGGAAATGCTGGAGCAACTGAATCGGGAAGGAAAATTCGGCAACATTTATCACGTCTATTGCTCCTTCCGCTCCTTCCGCTCCATCCCCGGCTTGGGCGGTCCCTTCACCATCAAGGAGCAGTCGGGCGGCGGTGTTCTCATCGACTGGGGTATCCACTTCTTCGATCTGATCCTCTATATTCTCGGCGGCGCCCGTCTGCAGACCTTGACCTGCGACGCTCATTCCTGCCTTGCCAAAAACATGAAGGATTACCATTACACCTCCATGTGGGCGGAAGAGACCTCCGACGTGGAAAACGGTGTCAACGACGTGGAAGAATTCATCACGGGCTATATTCGTACCGACAAGGCGGGCATCTCCTTCAACGGCGCATGGGCGCAGAACATCAATAAAAACGAAATGTTCATCGACTTCTTGGGCGACAAGGGCGGCGCACGCCTGACCTACGGCAAGAAGTTCGAGTTCTATGACGGGGAAACTCTGGTCACCGAGGCACCCGAATACGATATCCCCGATATGTACCTGCGGGAAAGCCGCGCCTTCATCGAATCGACCCGCAGCGGCGAGAAGAACCGCAGCAACATCGACAGCATTCTGGAAAGCGCGAAGCTTTTGGACGCCCTCTATCAGTCTGCCGATCTGGGCAAAGAGGTAACGATCTGATGAAAACCATCGGTGTGATCGACTATTACATCAGCGAATGGCACGCCAACAACTATCCCAAATGGCTTGCCCAAGTGGCGCAGGAGGGCGGATCGGAATATAAATTCGCCTACGTTTGGGCGGAGGTGGATCAATCCCCCGTAACGGGCGTTACCACCGACGAATGGTGTCGGGAATACGGTGCCGAGCGGTGTTCCACCATTGAGGAGGTCTGCGAAAAAGCCGACGTTATCATGATCCTTGCCCCCGATCATTGCCATAAGCATCTGGAATACGCCCGCCGCGTGTTCCCCTGCCGCAAGCCCGTTTACGTGGATAAGACCTTCGCCTCGTCTTACGAGGATGCGCAAGCCATCTTTGCGCTGGCGGAGCAGTACGGGACGAAATTCTTCAGCTCCTCCGCCCTCCGCTATGCTGCGGAATTGCAGGAATTTTCCGACGTGCAGAACGCCGTGGTTACGGGCACCGTGGGAATTTTCCCCGAATATCTGGTGCATCAGACCGAAATGGCGGTCAAGCTTCTGAAATCCCCCGCATTGCGGGCTCGGGTGGATGGAAGCGGAAAGCAATGGGTCTGTCGCATTGAGGCGGAAGGGAATAAGACAGCCACCCTTCTTTGCGTTCGCTCCATGCCCTACGGGGTCACCTGCGAGGATTCCCAAGGCAACTCCAAACACCGCGCCATTGTCTCGGAATTCTTCCCCGCTCTGTTGGCGGATATCGTCCGCTTCTTCGATACGGGCGAGGTCTCCTTCGACGTGGCTGAAACGCTGGAGGTCATGCGGATCCGCGATGCCATCCTGCGCGGCGAGGAAGACCACGGTACGTGGATCTCGGTAAAGCGCTGAATTTTCTCTGAAAAACGATACAGACTCCGAAGCGATTTTCGGAGTCTGTATTTTTATGCCGTTTTAACCCGCAGTTTTTCCGTTGTTATGGGAAAAAACTGCGATATGATTGTGAAAAATAATTTGAGAATTAAACCGAATCGGTTTATAAATCAGTTAATTTTTCACAAGATCCTCTCGGTTGACCCAGCCGTGCACGTTGGATTCCCCGTCGCTGTGCACTACGTGATAGGGGTGCGCCTTATCGGGGGCAAGAAGGGTGATCCTTGCCTTGCCTGCCCGTGCGGGATATCCCTTTGCGGCGGTGGAGGAGGGGTAGTGCTCGGTTCCTCGGAAGAAGACCTCGTCGCCCTTCTGCATCTCTTCGGCTTGGTAGGTGACCCAAGGAAGCTTGCCGTGCCCCGTCCAGCCCCGTGCGTGCAGGTCTGTGAGGACCACGCCGTCGTAGCCGTTGCCGAGGGTAGCCTCAGCCACCTTCCCGTCGCCCACGTAAATGCCGATGTGTCCATCCTTGTAGACCGCTTCCCCCACGGCAATGCGGGAAAGATCCTCGCTTTTTTCGGTGCAGGCGCGGGCAACGGCATCGGCGCCCCGATCGGGAACGCCGTTTGCCTTGTAGATCGCCCCTCCGTAGGTTTTCTCGGGATCTCCCTCCCAGCCCCACAAAATTCCCTTGATCAGCCCCACGCAGTCAAATGCCCAGGGCGCTTGGGGAATTCGCTTTTTCAGGGTGTTTTTTCGTGAGGTGGGGTAACGGGCAGGGTATTGCTCCGCCTTTTTTCGGATCAGCTTTTCGGTCAGGGGGCTCCCAAAGGTTCCCCACAGATAGACCGTATCATAGGATTGCGCCGCATCCTTTGCCCGTGCGGCAAATTCAAGATTCGTCAAGAGGCTCATTCTCCTTTTTTTCGCGGTTCATTACCGCCGCGATCCCCGCCGCCACCGAGGATGCAAAGACCCCCAGAAGGGCGGTGGTCAGTGCGGTTTCGTCTCCGGCGTCGATGTCGGCGAGGGCAGCCAGCAGGTTTGCCGCCAGATAGCCCGCCATTGCTTGCCCGAAGGTTCTGAGGGCGCGGTACAGCCATTCTTTCATATTCCGTCTCCTTTATTTATGAGCAGATTTGTTCAGATACTTCTCCAGATCGTTTTTCGCTTGGGTTACGTTTCCGTCGCAGCCCATTTGCTTTAATCCGTCCAGGCATGCCAGCACCCCGTAACAGATTATGCCCATTTCGTTTTTTACGTGATTGATCTCCCGCTCCTGCGCCTTCTGTTCCAGCCAGAAGCGGACGATCTTCACCGTCACGGCGCCCAGCACCGAAAGGGCGCTGACCACCGCGGCGGCGGTGATGATCGAATCCCAGACCATAATCGCTCCTTTATACGATGCAGCAAACGGGGGAGATGCAAAGCTTCGTGTCGGCTTGGGCGGTGGATAACGCCCCGTTTTCGTTCACGTAGTATGTCGTGCTCATGCAGCCTCCCTCGGGAGTGCGGATCCACCAGGATGCCGCAGTATCGTTATAGGTGCGGATGCGGCTCTCGTCGGCATCGGTGCCTGCCCGCTGGGTTGAGGTGAAAAATTTGTAGTAGGGGTAGGGGGTCGAGTCTCCTTCGGCGGGTCCGATTCCTCCGTATACCTGCCCGAAGGAGGGAAGGAAGATGAGATCCTCTGTAGTGACGGTGGAGGCTGTCTCATCGTCGAATTCCGAAACCGCGACCTTGCCCAGAACCGCACGGAATTCGGGCTCCAGACCGTACAAAAAGCCGTTTGTCCCGTCCCAATCGGGCGTGCGGTCAAAGGGCGATACGGGGGAAAAGACCGCTCCCGCGGCGGCGTCGCTGTTCAGATAACAGCGCAGCGTGGAATCCCTCCAGCAGTTGGTGCCGTGGCGCACACGGCGTGCGTCGTTGACGGGGGAGAGCTGAGCTCCCACGGCGCCCGATGTGACGGTTCCCGTTTCCAGAAGGATCCTGCTTTTGCGGGATGCATAGGTTTCAAAGGTCCCATCGTAGGACCAGGTCCCCTCCTCCCAGCGGAAGATCAGAACCCCTCCTGCGGGCAGATCTCGTGTCAGGGTCAGGGACAGATTTGCCCCGCCGCCCCATTGGGGATCCACCGACGTGAGGGAAAACCAATAATTCCCCGCCGTAAGTCTCTCCTTTGCGTAGTAGGTTGCCTGCGGCTCCGAAAAGATCATGGGAGGCAGCAGGGTTCTTGCCTGCAGGGTCATGCTGTGCTCCAGCCCTTCCTCCGCAGGAGTATCCACGTCCAGCCCCACCACCTCCCATTCGATGGCGCCGTAGTCATCGTGGGCGGTGACGAAGCGGTTCCCCACGGCATAATATTGGGATGCCCGTCCCTGTCTTACCAGATTACGGATCCCCTCCCACGTGGCGGATGCGGGGATGCGGGTCTCGATGGATCTTAACCGATCCTGCATCCTTTTCTGCTCTCCCCGAATGGATTCGATCAAGCGGGCAAGCCCCGCTTCTCCAAGATAATTCATTCGTTCTCCTCCCACATGCGATCCACGTCTTCGGCGGTGATCTCGCCGTTTTTCGCCTCTGATTCCGAGATTTTGTTCAGAATCGTACGGATCAGATGGCGCAAGCTGTTATCGCTTACGTATTTCATGCTTCTTCCTCCCACATCCGGTCAATTTCCGCATTCGTGATCTCCTGTGCGTTTACGGTGTTTTTGATCAGCTCCACGAATCCCGTGTAGTCGTTTTCGCTGGGGATCTGATCGCCCTCTGCCGCAGGGGGACGGACCTTGATCAGAAAGGCATCCGAGGAGAGATTTGCGTCGCCTCGGTAGATGCAAATATCGCAAAAAACGTCTCCCTCCACCGCCGTCGTTTGATCGGTCAGCGTAAAGCTGAACGCGTTTTCTCCGTCGCACTCGCCTGCAAGGTAGCAGTTGGTTCCGTCAGGCTTTTTTGCCCGAAGAATTGCCGTGTCCCCCGATTCGTAGCGGTACCCCCTAAAAACGCACCGCAGCTTGGACAGATCCTTGTCCGTGCGCACGGCATAGATCTCCTTATGGGAAAAATTGCCCGAAAGGGTCAATATAATGGTTTGTGTCATGTTACTCCTATCTCCGTGATGTAGCCTGCAATTCCTGCATTTCCGAGGCGCTCCAGATGATCCTCGGCATCCCGCAGGGAGCGATAGACCCCCGTCTGGACCCGATAAAGTCGCCGTTCGGAGATCTCACAGCTGCCTTCTGCCAAAAGAGCCTCCTTGGGGAAGCCTTGTTCGCAAAGAAGTGTATCGTGGCGGAAGGGAAGCGCCTGACCGTAGATCCGAAAAACCTCCTTTTGTGCCCGCTTCAGCAGTCGGATCAAGGGGGCGGTCTGCTCGTCTCTGAGGTTCCCGTGTTCGGATTGCACCAGAATTACGATGCATCTGCGGGAGAGGGGGATCCCGTCCTCCGTTCCCCTCGGGAGGGTTGCGGCAGAGGACAGCGGCAGAAATTCGGTTACCGTTCCGTCTTCTGCCAGATGCCAATGAATGCTCTCGTTTTTTGTTTGGGACGCTTCCTCACGGACGGATGCGTCCTCCCGGCAGAATCGGAGCATGATTCGGTCGGGCAGGAATCCTTCCCGCGACGACCGATGGGGAAGATGCTTTTTGATGATCATGGATATCACCTCGCTTCAATGAGATTTCTTTGCGCAAGGGCTTCCTCCCAGGTGGGTACGGACAACGCCCCCGCGTCGGTTTCTCGCGCCGTTACGGTATAGCGGAACCGATCGTAAAAATAAACGGCGCGGATCTCGGTTACGCTGTAGTTCGTTAATTCTCGGATCCCGCAGATGGGGGCGCACACGCCGATGACCTGTCCCACCGAAAAGCGCCCGTCATCCGTGGTGAATTCCACCTCGCCCGTGCCGGGGCTTTCGGAAAGCACCTGCGTTGCGATCCTCTGTGCATCCTGCTCGGAATAAATGACCGAGGAATAGGTTGCCGCCCCGTATTCGCCGCTTCCGTAGCGGGATCGCATGGTCAGAACTCCTGCGTCCGCACGGGCGACTCCGTCCACGTTCCCCGATTTGTTGTAGGCGTATTGCACGTTGCGGTAGCCTGCCGTGGTATCGCGAAAGACAAAGGTCTGAAGATCCGAAATTCGGGTTTCATCCTGCTCGGTCAGGTCCACCGAAAGGGTCAGCGCGGTACGGGGAAGGGCTCGCTTCATGTGGAATTTCTTCTCTCGGTCTACCCACCAGCGATAGCCGTTTTCTCCCGCCAAAAAGTCAAAAACCGACGCCGCCTTGGCGGGATAAAAGGTGTAGGAGTTCTTCGTTGTGATCCCTTCGTCGATCTCTCCCAGACTCAACCCGTCTTGGGGGTTGAGGTAGGTCTCAAACAGATATCGCGCCGTGGCGGAGGGAGTCAGCTCGGCGGTGGTTACGGCGGGGAAGCAGTATCTCTGCAGGATCTGCTCGTAGCCCTGCCCTCGCAGAACCACGCGGGCGCGGTCTTGATCGTAGCATTCCCATTCGCATTCCACCAGGATCCCGCCCCAGAGAACCTCGTCCTCCTCGGTGATCTGTATTTCTTCTCCCACGGCGGGCAGATGCGGGGTCGGTGTTGAAAGAAACAGCGTTACTTTTATGGATGAGCGCAGGGCTCCGTAGTGCCGAAGGATCAGACTTCCCTGCTCCAGATGCTCCGTATGATCGTATCCTCCAAGGGTCAGCTTCATCGTGGCTCGGTCACCCCCGCTTCCATCATTCTGCGAACCAATTCCCGTCCCAGACGGTCGGCTTCATCCACGGGCTCGGGACGTCGGAGCGTTCGGATCTCTCGGTGAGGGGGCGGCGTGATCATGGATGAAAACTCTCCTTTTGCTACAGCGGTAACGGTCTGCTTTTTCATTCGCATCGCCCCCGTTCCTTCAGCCCCTCCACAAGGCTTCGAAAGACCCACCAATGAACCTTGTCCCGATTCAGATCGATGCCGTAGCGCTTCAGGAAGGACAGGTAGATCCCCTCCCGACAGGCATCGGGATCCACGGCGGGGGTATAATACCCCTCGGCGGGATCCTTGCCCCCGCAGTAAAAACGAATGGCGGCGGTGAGCGCCTTGTCGGTGTCCTCGGGGACGGTGGGGTACCAGATCTTCAGAACCGTTGCAAGAAAGGATTCGTCATCGTCCTCCGATTTGTCCACGTAATCCATAAAGCGGAATGCCGTTTCGAAATCACTTCGGATGGGAAAAACCGTTCCGCCCACGTCCACCTCCTCGGGCAGCGTGTAAAATTCAGATCTGATAGGGGATGAATCGCTGTTGGTCTTCATAATATACTCCTTCCTCGGGCTGGGATGCATAAACGATCTGTCCCTTGATACGTGACCCAAAGGGTCCCTCTCCCGATCCCGGATTTTCGATGCAGACGTGCCCCGTTACTCTGCGCGCCTTCATGGTCTGTCCCACCTGCTTGTCGTTTCGGTTTCCGATGATCAGGGTGACGAGGGTGTCGTCGCCTCGCTTCAGATAGCGGCTGACCAGATATTCGTTGGCGGGATCGGAGGGGGCGCGGTATCCCTCGAATTCCAGACGGGGCACGTGGTACAGGATCTCCCGTTCACAGACGGGACGGTTGATGCGGGGCGTTTCCAGAAGCACCGTCTCGCACCGTTCGCTCAGGGACGTAATCCCTTCTCCCACAAGATAATAGGTTCCGTTGGGGAGGCATAGCCATACGCGGTTGTCGTTTCGTTCGATCATGTTACCTCCTCCAGGGGGATCTCACCCGCACTCATTTTGAAAAACATGGAAAATCCCGCACGGTATTCCTCGTTCCCCGACATATTTCGGTTGAACAGCTTGGGAAAGTCTGTCAATTCAATGTAAGAGTCGGGAAAGGGGTGCTCCTTAACGCACTTGTTTGCCGCCGCCATCAGCAGATCCACCGCCCGTTTGCGGGACGCCGTGTCTCTTCCGTTGGTGCGGACGTAAAGGGCAAAGTCGTAACGTGCGATCCTTCCTCGATTGATGAAGGAAACGTAGCTTGGGTTTCCGTCCAGCTCCTCCAGCATGACGCTTCCGTCATCGTTTGATAGGTATTCCGTTGCGATGGGACCCGTCACGGGCTCGAAAAAGCGGAGAACCTCCGCGCGGTAATCACGATTCCAGCAGTTGTCCACGTCCGCTCACCTCCCAATGGTGAAATTTGTCCCCTGCGTAAAATACGTTGATGGTGTTTAACCGATAGGGGTGCAAGGGGATTTCCTTGTGAATTCCCTCTGCCAAAAGATCCCCCGGTGCCAGCGTCCAATGACTGTGGGGTGATTTGAGAAATTCATCTCGGGGAAGATACCCCCGATCGGTGAAGAGATAGAGACGGAAGTTGTCGTTGTTCCGTTCCCCCGAATAGACGGGGTTTGCGGCGCGCTTGGTTTCGATCTTCACGTTTCGGAAGACCACGGGCTTGTAGATCCCCTTCCCCTCCCCATCCTCTCCCAGACGGTTGAATACGGTTACGGTCACAGACATCCCCCTCTCATACCGCTCTCTCCCGCAGTCCTGCGCTGTTGAGGATCATCAGCGCCGCAGGGGAAACGGTGATTCCGTGGACCGTCATCAGGTGCTCGTCCCGATGGGTCACCGAATAGTTCCCCACCGTTTCGCTCTTGGGGTCTGCGGGACCGCAAACGCCGCTTCGTCCTCCGCGGGCGATCCAAAAGGAAATCAATTCCTTCATGGCGCGGCGGGCGGCGTCCTTGTTTCGGCTTGCCCGACCGAAGCACAGCTCGTCCACCGTGTCCAGCGCCAGCTGAGATAACAGATCGAAATCTTCTTCGGAGATCTCTTGGGAACCGTGGGTAAGGTCAAATTCTTCAATGGTAATTCGTTCCATTCCTTCTCCTTTCTTCGGCTCCGTCCCGCCCGAGGAGGGCGGGAACGGAAGGAATCTCGGATTAACCCAGTACGCGGACTGCCAGCTCGGGATAGAGGGTCTTGAAGCCGTAGAGCGTATCGATGGACAGGGTCTGCTTCTTGGTTGCGATGTTGTAGTCCATGGTTACGCGCACCGAAAGTCCGTTGTAGGAGGTCACGTAGCTGTCTGCGCCTCTTGCTGCCTCCAGAGGACGGGTCACAAAGCCGAATGCGTTCTTCTGGAACATCATGTTTGCCGCATGGGCAGCAAAAAGAGTGACCTCTCCGTTGACGTCAGCCTCCGCAAGAGAAGGATAGATCTTTGCGGTGATCATGGCATCGCCTGCGGGAGCATCCTCAAGGACGGTATAGACGCCCTTGCCGATCTTCAGAAGATCGCCGCGGCAGAGGGTTCCGCTGCATTCGTCGCAGATCAGGTCTACGTACCCGTTCTGCTGCGAGGGAACGGCGACGGTAACGCCTTCGATCTTCACATTGCTTTCATGGGTGGGAACCTGCTGAGAGAAGTAGTGATCCACGCCGAAGACTCTGCCGATGGCGCCCTCTCTGAGAGCGTCGGTGGAGCCGCACTTTTCAGCGTTGACCAGAGCGGGCAGGACCTGGAAGTTTGCAATGGCTTCGGTGTTCCAGACGGCGCCTCTGCCCACGATGGGAGCCTTATGATCGTTGAGGATCTTTGCGGCGCCCGCAAGATCGGTGAGGGTGGAGGGCGTGGTGCCTGCCTCGCCGTAAACGTAGGGAATGTCCTTGTAGAGGGCAAGACCGTCGGCGTTGATCTTCTCTGCGATGGCGACCATGGCGGGCTCGATGACCTGCTTGGTGAAATCCTCGGCGTTCAGAGCCATTTCCTTGGCGGAAAGCTCCACGGATACGTCGGCGATCTTGTCCAGCTTCACCAGGACCTCACCCTCGTTGATGTCCTGAATTTCGATTTCGCCGTCGAATTCAGCGGCGTTGTATACGGGAGGCTTGCGAACCTGAATGGTGTCTCCCTGCTTGGAGAAGTCCTCGGAAAAATCCTTGTAGATCAGGGCAGGGAAGACCAGATTGGATTCCAGAATGGGCAAAGCCTCTCTTGCGATGGTTTTGGTAGTCAGAAATTGATTCATGTGTTAGTTCCTTTCATCTGTTTTTCTGTTGTTTTCGATATTCGTAATATTCTGCGTCGCTCATGTGATCCGTGTCGGGTGCCCGTCGGGGCGTGAGAGCGGCGCCGGTCAATACGAGGGGGTGGGTCGAAAAGAGCCAATCGTTTTCTCTTCGGATCTTCCCGACCGCCTCTCGCATTCCTTCGGGGTTTCCCCGTAATGCCTCGGTATCCAGAAGCGCCCGTGCCGCCGTCAGACTCTTGGCTCCGCATCGGGTCAGCTCCAGATCCAGCTCCCGATCAAAATGCAGGCTTCGCAGTTGGTTTTCCGCCTCTTCCCGCGGGATCCACCCGTCCTTTTCCACCAAGGCGTATCCCTCGGGGAGGATCTCCCGCAGCTCTTCGGGCGTCAGGGGGCGCTTGATCTCTTCATTCACAGCTTCGTCATCTCCTTGCAGCGTTCCTTTGCCGTTTCTTCGCTTTCTCCGTAGTATTTCATGCGGAACTCCCAAGGCAGGAAAAGTCCCAGCGAGACCATCTCCATATCCCGCTTCTGTTCTGCCGTGCGGTCTTCGACGATGCTGTCCTCGAAGCGGACCGAAACGTCGGTTTCTTCGTCGGGAACGGCGCCGAGGATCGTTTTCCCCAAAAAGAGAAGGGACCGTGCCATCTGCTTCAGGGCCTGCTCCAGCAGGATCTCGTGCTTTCGCACCGAGCGGAACAGCGCCGCATCGTTGCTTGCCACCTCCGTTGCGGTTGCGGGGGAGGTGTTTTCGTCAAATCGGTAATATCGGTCCCCCAGCCCGCATTTGCAGGAGAGATAGTTCAGATGCTGTCGGATGGCGTCGGCGTGATCCTTGACCCGCAGGGCAGGATTGAATTCCTGCGGGAGCAGGTCTCCGTCCACGTTCTTGTCTCCGATATACATAAACAGCTGTCGGTTGCAGTCCTGCGGCGCAAACAGGTTTCCGTCCCCGTCCCGCGCCATGAGATCCTTCCGAAGGAAGACCATCTTTTTGCCCAGATAGAATTCCATGTCGAAGCTGTCATAGCACAGATCCAGCCCCTTCAGCACGTCCAAGGAGTTTGCAAAGACCGAGATCCCAAGAGGAAGATCGGTCAGATTGTTGACGATGTTCGGGCGAATCAGAAAGAACCAGGGAACGGCGCTTCCAGTTCTCAGCGTGGGACAGATCCCCTCGGGCAGAGGGACGATCTTCCCCGTGCGATCGGAGAAGCAAACGCTATGAATCACGTACTGCCCCTCCTCCATCCGATGGATCTGCAAATAGGTCATTCTCTCTCCGTTTCGGGTCAGATTCCCCGCAAACGCCGCCTCGCTGACTCTGTCTCCCTGCCAAGAGAGAGGGATAATGTTTGGTGCGGTGACGAATTCCATGCGGATCACCCCTTCGGGGGAGGGGAGCAGCGCTTCGTTCCCATCTACCCGAGCCTGCTCCAAGCGCAGGACCACGGCACCCGTTCCCAATGCAAACGCCTGCTCTGCCAGACGGTTTATGCGGGTCCAGAAGTCGTTCTCCTGCAGAACGTGCTCCAGAAAGGCGTTTGCCTCGGGAGACGATGCGTTCATGCGGGTCTTTTCGTTGAGCAGAAGGTCTGCCCAGTCCTCAGAGACCTTCTTTGCCATGTTCATTTTGCTCAGACTGTGCTCCACCACGGAGATGCCGTTGTTGACTCTGGTTCGGTGGAAGTCTGTTCCTTTTCCCGCGTACCACCGTTCCCACTCTTCCATGGTTCGGTAAAATCCGCGGTCGGTGTTGTCGTATCCGAAGCGATGCTTCAGATACGAAAGAATCGTTTCCATGTGTCGTTACCTCGTTTCGTTTCGGAGGATCAAAAGTATTTCAGCCAACAGCTCCAGGCGTATTCCTCCGCATCCGCCGTGTCCACGTCGGTGGTGCCGTCGTCCTTCCGTCGGTCGGGAATGCTTTCATCCCAAACCTGCTCCGCCGTGGATTCGATCACTGCGGTGCAATCTCTCAGCACGGACCAGCGCTCCTCGTTGATCAACCTCATCTTGCAGGCGATCCGATCATTGATGGTGACCTTTTTGCAATCGCAGATCGCCACCGAAAGTCCCGCCGCGGCGCAGGCGGTTCGGATCCCGTTGGTCAGATACTGTCCCTCCGAATCCATAAAGGCGTAGCGGGGACGGCATCGGAAGCGCTTTTCCACGTCAAACACAAAGGAAACGAACTCCCGCTCCAGAGTGTCGGGAGTGATCTTTCCCTTGCCCTGTGCCAGCCGTCTGCAGGCAAGCACGCAGATCCCCCGATATCCCTCTCGGATCCCCACGGCAGTAAAGACCGTTCGGGAGGAGGTTCCCCCGTAGTCGCATCCCAGAGAGACGAATGCGATATCGTCGGGCGGTACGTCGCGGATCCATCGGTCGGGATTTTCGGTAAATTGGGGAAAGATCAGCCCCTCGGCGGCGCACCGTTCTCCCAAAATCCAACGGCGGTACCACACGCTTCCCTCCCGATATTGCCGCAGGATGCTTTCCAGCTGCTTTTTCCCCACGGAGGGATTATCGAAGATGGTGAAGTGCATGTAGTTCACGTTCAACCCTTCCTTCACAAAGGCGTCCACGTACTTGGTGTAGATGGGGTGACGCGGATAATCGGGGTTGAAATCCCAAAAGACCCGACGGTCCTTTGCCGCCAGCTGACGGTTGAATGCCTCCTGAATAAAGCAGGTGTCGTCGTCCGCCAGATGATGCTTGTTCACCTCGGTTGCCAGCCACATGCCGTAGGAGTTTCCTCGGATCCGCTTGTAGCTGTCGGCTTTGCCTCCGCCCGCAAAGAGGATGATCTTCGTCCCCGTGGCAGTTTCGGTGAACAGGGCGGGATTGTCGTGATACCTGCCCCACCGACAGCGCCCCCGAAACAGATGCTCCAGCCCGAATCCGTTGCAGTCCCCCAGATTCAGCTTTGCCGCCGCAATGGTGACCCCTGTGGCAAGATGCAGCTTGTCGGGGGAATGCTCCAAGGCTCGGGCGAAGGCGAGAATGTTGCAGACGGTTTTCCCCGATCGCACCGCTCCCTCGGCAAAGTTGTAGGTGGCGCTTTGGCATCGGGTCAGATAGTCTCGCTGTTTTTCGGAAAAGTTCCAGGGAATGGTTTTTCTTTGCTTCATCGGTCGGACGCTTGGTCACCGAACAGGGCATCGTCGCTGAGATCCTCGGTTTCGTTTTCCTCGTTGAGATCGAAAACGCCCACCGAGCGCGCCAGCGCAATGGCAGCCGCCTTGTCAAAAAAGCGAATCTTTCCGCCGCCGCCCTTGGTCATGTTCCATTCGCTGACCCGATCCGCCGGGATGTGTGTCCCGTCGCGGGGGCAAAAGCGGAATTCCCCTTCTTCCACCAGATAATCTCCGTAGTCCTCGGTGTTGTCCCGCAAAACGTCCCGAAGATATTCCAGCGACAGGCGGATGATCTCCCGTTTCAGTGTTCCGCACTCCTTCAATGCCGTACCTCCTTTCGTTGTTTCGGCGGGGATAGTCCCGTCCGCCGTCCTTGTCTTGTTTTTCGACGGGGCGGCTGTTCCCCCTTCCGTGATTCTATTGTACCATATTTTTCCTGCGCTTGCACGGTGTGATTATAAACAAATGTTCGTTTTTAAGTGGATAATCCGGTGGAAAAGTCTGCTTTTTCCACCGTTCCCCTTGACAGAAAAGGAAAAATTTGTTATACTGAAGGAGAATCTCAATAAGGAGAAGTTGCCATGCAGATCTACGATATGCACGTTCATTGCTGGAATCGTCCCGTCGATCCCCACGGACTTATCCGTTCCATGGAGGCTGCGGGTGTCTACGGCGGCTGCGTATTTTCCAACTGGCCCAAGGAATCCACCGAATACGAGGGGGAGGGTACCTCCTTTGAGGCTCGCATGGCGGAGGTGAAGGGCTGGACCGAGCCCTATCCCGACCGTCTGTTCCCCGTTCTTTGGATCCATCCCTACGAGGACGACGTTTTTGACAAGATTGATCGCGCCGTGGAGCAGGGGATCTGTGCGTTCAAGATCATCTGTACAAATTTCTATATTCATGAGGATCGCTGTCTGCAGGTCCTGCAACGGATCGCGGACTGCAAAAAGCCCGTCTTTTTCCATTCCGGCATCCTTTGGACGGGGGCACCCTCCTCCAAATACAATCGCCCCGTTTATTGGGAAGCCCTGCTGGACGTGAAGGGGCTTCGCTTCTCCATGGGGCATTGCTCCTGGCCCTGGACCGACGAGTGTATTGCGCTCTACGGTCAGTTCTGTTATGCGGCACGGCTGAGAGAGACCTCGGAGATGTTTCTCGATCTCACGCCGGGAGCGCCGCCCGTCTACCGCAAGGACCTGCTGACCAAGCTGTTCAAGGTGGATTTCGGCTTTCCCACCGATAACAATATTCTCTTCGGCACCGATTGCTCTGCTCATCATTACAATCCCGACTATGCGGGGAAAAATCTCACCCTGAATAACGGCATTCTGGACGAGCTTGGCATCGGGGAAGAGGTTCGTCAAAAAATATATCGGGACAATCTCATGCGTTTTCTGGGGAAGGAATAAAGAAAATTGTATGAAATTTCGTACATCCCTTGCAAAAGGGATGAAAATGTGGTATACTGAGACGGAAAAAGAAATCGCCCTTGGGGCGATCTCGGAGGAGTTGTTCAAATGTCTGAAAATAAGCGGAAAAAGCCCGTGCTTTCTCTGGAGGAGATGGCGCATCGGGAGCAGATCCGAGATCTGTTCAACGGTGTCATGGTCGCAACGGTGATCGTTTGGGTCTTTCGGTTCTGTCTGTGCGGATTGGCGTCTCTGACCAAGCCCGTGCTGGATTATTATTCTTATACGCTGTTGTATCTTCTTGCGGAAGCGGTTGCGGTGGCGTTGCCCTTTGTTATTTTCCATAAGGGAAGACGGGAGGAATTTGCCCCCATTTTCACCGAGTCCTCCGTATCGGATTCCGATCATAGCGTTCTGCATTGTCTGTTCGGCGCCTTTGCCGTGTTTTGTTTGTCCTTTGCCGCCATGGAAGCGGTGGATCTTCTCCGCTCTCTCCTGGAGGGCTGGGGCGTTCATACGGCTATTGATGCTCCCGATCTGGGGCAGAGCGTTTTGCAGACGGGATATTACATTGTTCTTTCCACGGTCCTGCGCGCCGTGACCCTTGAATTTGCCTTCCGAGGCATCGCTCAGCGGGCGCTGGCACCCGAGAATCGGTTCTGTGCCGTGCTGGTCGCAGGTCTGTCCTTTGCCTTCGTGGATGGAAATATGGCGCTGGCGGTGGTTCGTCTGGCGGTTGGGTTCTTGATCGGTGCGTTCTATCTGCGGTTCCGCAACTTCTGGGGATGCGTCCTCCTTCAGGGGTGCTCTCAGGTTTCGGTTTCGATCTGGTGGGTCCTTCGTTCCATCTTCGTCAATGGCGAATTGTCCCTCTATTCCCCCTTCCTGTTGCTCGCCTGCTTTGTTTTGGGCGTGGGTGCCGCTTTGTATCTGTTCTATCCCTTCCGTTACGAGAAGGCTTCTCAGACCACCTCTGCCAAGGTTGCTTTGCAACAGATCTTTTCTTCCTTTGCCGTATATCTGCTCATCGGCTTGATGGCGTTTTCTCTGTTGATCACGACCTTTTCTACCGATGCCGATCCCGCGGATCCTCTGCTCCAGCCGACCCCCGAGGAAGGGGTTAAGCCTCCCCTCCATTTTGACCGTGAGGAGGAGTTGGGGACCGACGACGGCTTGAATTCCTGATAAAAATCAAAAAAAAGAAGCGATAGAATCGGCTGATTCTATCGCTTCTTTGCGTTTCTTTCTTATTTCTCGGATTCGCCGTAGATGTAATCCTGCAGCTGAGACGCCAGCTGCTCAAAGTCCATGGCGTAGAGAAGCTGATCGTTGGCTCCCGTGGTCCACCCCTCCAAGGGGATCTCCATGGAGGAGAAGGTGTCTTCCCCTGCGGAGGCGATGATGGAGGGGATCTGTGTGAGGATCTGCGCCACGTCGCCCTTGGAAAAGTCGGTGCGGATCTGAGCCAGATATTTATCCGCCAGCTGATTGATCTCTCCCAGCGATGCGGTCGAAAATTCTTCGATGGCGTTGGTCAGAGTAACCTCATTGATGCGGACGAACTGATCCACCTGTACGCGGAACGCCTCCTGAACCTGCTTTTTCAGCAGAGCCTCGCCGCCGTAAACGTAAGTATTGGACAGACGGTCGTATTCTCCCGCATGGCTTCCTTCCAGAACCTTAACGCCGATGCTTCCGTCAATGGCGATGGTTTTCATGGTGTTTCCGTCTTTATCCTTGGAAATGAGCGAAATGGATTTCACGTGGGAATCGTCGGTCAATTGCTCCGATTCCTCGTCGGTGACGATCATCAGAATGTTCGTTACCGTTTCCTCCACCCGAACCTCCACGGTGGCTTCCACGATCTCGATCTCGGGCAGACTGTCCTTCACCGAGGTCATGACCTTGTTTTGGGCAATGACCGTTTTGTTCTCCGGATCTACGACACCCTCCACCTCGCGGGTTCCGTCGGTGAATTGGATCTTATCCAGCTTTGCGTTTCCGTAGAACAGAACCGCTGCTACGGGTGTGAGAATGAGGAGCGCAAGGATGATGCAGATTACGAGTGCGGCGCGACCGCCTTTGCTTTGTTTTTTCATAAGTTTCCCTCCCGTGCTTGTAACGCACGTTTTTAACTACGTTGAGATTTATCGGTATTGGTTCAGAATATCGTTCAGATAGTTTTTGAAGCGGCTTACTACCTCGGTCGGCGCTTCGAGCTGAATGTCACTGCCGAAGGAGGCGAGCCATCCGAAGAAAAGAGGGGAGACGTTGATATCTGCGTGGAAGCGGAAATGATCCCCCTCGGGGGTCAGCATCACGTCCCGACCGAAGCGGTCGATGACCACGTCTGCCATGGAATTTTTGCAACGGAAGGTCACGTGGGTGGTCTCTCCGCCGAACATGCCGAAGACGCTGCTGGAATAATCCGCAATGTCGATGGCGGTGAATTCCTCTCTTCCGTCCCGCTTCTCGTCTAGCTCGTTGACGCTTCGCATCCGATCCACCCGATAATGACGGATCTCATTATGCTCGTCGTCGAAGGCTACCAAATAATAATATTCGTCGTCCCACAAAAGCATCCAGGGGGAGACGCAATATTTCTTCCCGTTGTGCCGCGCCATCTGTTGCTTGTCGGGAGTCCATCCCCAATACTGAAAAACGATCTTCCGATCCTTCAGAATGGCGTTATGAATGGTGTCGATGGCGTAAACGGTGGTGTTGTTCATGGATTTGATGCGGTTTTTGACCGTCACCTGACGTTGCAGCTCCCGTGCGTGGTGTTCGCTGGTCAGTCCCTTGAGCTTGTGGATCAGCTCGTCGCTCTTGGAGACCGAAATGAAGCGGCTGGATTGCACCGCATCCACCAGCATCTTCAGCTCCGCCAGATCAAATTCGTGCTCCGCCAACCGATATCCCGTGCTCTTGTCGTGCTCGATGGGCAGACCCATGCCGTCCCGCAACAGCTCGATATCGGAATAGATGCTCTTGCGCTCGGCGGAGATGTCGTAGCGGGCAAGCTCGTCGATCAGTTCTTCTGCGCTCAGCCCGTGATCTTCGTCGGTTTTGGTTTTGAGGATCTCCGTCAGACGGGCGATCTTCAGCTTTTGATTCGGCGATTTCGGCATACGTAACCTCTTTTGGGAAAACTCCCCCGATCGCGAGACCGGGGGAGATGTGATTTTACAGGACCTTCACGCCAAGCGTGACCTTTTCACCGTTGATGTTCCATTCCTTTCCGTGCTCTGCGGCGGTAGGCTCGGTGTATTCCACCGCATCCGCCAGAACCTCGGCACGGATGGTTGCTTCGTTGTTGCGGAAGATCTCTTCGATCTTGGCGTTTCCGAAGACGTAAACGGCAATGTGATCGGTGACCTGGAAGTCCGATTCCTTGCGCATGGTCTGAACCTTGCTGATGATCTCTCTCACGAAGCCCTCTTCGATCAACTCGGGAGTGAGGGTGGTGTCGAGGACCACGGTGACACCGTTGTCGGTGCAGGATTCGTAGCCTGCGGTCTGAGAGGATTCGATGAGAAGATCGTCACGGGTCAGAGCGATCGTCACGTCGCCCAGCTCCAGCTTCAGCTCGCCCGTAGCTTCCAGCTCGTCCATGGCTGCAGCGCCGTTCAGGGAGGCAAGAGCGCCGCGGATGGCGTTCAGATGCTTGCCGTACTTGGGACCGACGGTCTTCAGCTGGGGCTTGAAGGAATACGACAGGAACTGCTTGACGCTGTCTGCCATGCGGACCTCCCGCACGTTCAGCTCGTCGGCAACGATTGCCTTATATTCCTCGTCCAGCGCGCAATCCGCCTTCACGTACATGGCGGCGATGGGCTGACGGTTCTTGATGTTGGCGGTGTTGCGGCAGTTTCTGCCCAGGACCACCACCTGCAGGACGGCGTCCATTTCCGCTTCCATGTCGGGGCAGATCCACGCCTCGTTGGCAACGGGATAGTCGCACAGATGGATGCTCTCGGGCGCGGTCTTGTCCACGCTGCGGACCAGATTCTGATAAATATCCTCGGTCATGAAGGGGATCATGGGAGCCGCAACCTTGCACAGGGTCACAAGAGCGGTGTACAGAGTCATGTAGGCGTTGATCTTATCCTGCTCCATGCCCTTCGCCCAGAAGCGCTCTCTGGAGCGGCGCACGTACCAGTTGCTCATTTCATCCACGAAGGACTGAAGCACGCGGGCGGTCTCGGTGATCTTGTAATTGCCCAGAAGCTCGTCTGCGGTCTTGACCACTGTATTCAGACGGGAGATCATCCAGCGGTCCATTACGCCCAGCTTATCGTATTCCAAGGCATACTTGGAGGCGTCGAAGTTGTCGATGTTGGCGTACAGAACGAAGAAGGCGTAGGTGTTCCACAGAGTGCCCATGAACTTACGCTGTCCCTCGGTGACTGCGGCATCGTGATAACGGTTGGGAAGCCAGGGGGCGGAGTTGGAGTAGAAATACCAACGGATGGCGTCGGCGCCGTGGGTCTTCAATGCGTCGAAGGGATCCACCACGTTGCCCTTGGACTTGGACATCTTCTGTCCGTTGGCGTCCTGAACGTGACCGAGAACGATGACGTTCTTGTAGGGAGCCTTATTGAAGAGCAGAGTGGAGATCGCAAGCAGGGAATAGAACCAACCGCGGGTCTGGTCCACGCCCTCGCTGATGAAGTCGGCGGGATAGGTCTTTTCAAAGAGCTCTTTGTTCTCAAAGGGATAGTGCCATTGTGCGAAGGGCATGGCACCCGAGTCGAACCAACAGTCAATGACCTCAGGCACGCGCTTCATCTCGCCGCCGCAGTCGGGACAGGTGATGGTCACGGCATCAATGAAGGGACGGTGAAGCTCGATATCCTCGGGGCAATTATCGGACATTGACTTAAGCTCTTCGATTGAGCCTATTGAGTGCATATGTCCGCATTCACAGG
>JAFPBP010000347.1 GCA_017424085.1 Clostridia bacterium | reverse complement strand
GTGGTGTTTGCGGAGCTGATGGCGATGGCGGTCTTTCTGGTGTTCCTTGCGGGGAAACGGAAGAAGTACGGGTATTGAGATCTTATACTGAAGTAATATTTTTGATTCGAGGCATTTTTTATGACCGATTTAACCAAGGGGTCCGCCTTAAAGCAGATCTTCTTTTTCGCAATTCCCTATCTGATCGGAAATATGTTTCAGCAGTTCTATAACGTGGCGGATATGGTCATTGTGGGACGGACGCTGGATACGTTGGCGTATACCGCCGTGGCATCCACGGGATCCCTCGTTTGGTTTGCCAGCGGAGCCATCAACTCGCTGACGCTGGGATTTTCCGTGGTTGTGGCGCAGTTCTTCGGCTCCCGCGACGAGCGCAACGTGCGAAAGGCGTTCGGGGCTTCCATCTGGCTTTCGGCGATCCTGTCGGTGCTGTTGTCCGTGATCTGCGTGATCTTCGCCCGCCCCATGCTGGAGCTTCTGCGAACCCCCGACGATATCATCGACCGCTCCCACGCCTATCTGGTCTGGATTTTTGCGGGGCTGGCGGCAACGGCGCTGTATAACCTGCTTTCCAACGTGATCCGTGCTCTGGGCGATTCCCGGACTCCCCTCTATTTCCTCATCGTCGCCTGCGTTCTGAACATCATTCTCGATTTTGTTTTCATCGCCTTCTTCGGCATGGATACCGACGGGGCGGGGCTTGCCACGGTGCTGGCGCAGTTGATCTCGGGGCTTTGCTGTATCGTCTACATCAAAAAGAGACAGCCGCAGCTGCACGTGACGAAATCCGATCTTCGTTGGAATTGGAGCATGAGCCTGCGCCTTTTGAAGATCGGTATTCCCATGGCGTTCTTGAACATGGTTCTCTCGGTCGGCTCCATCGTTATGCAGTTCGTCACCAACGGGCTTGGCACCTATTACGTCACCTCTCAGGCAACGGGCTCCAAGATCGAGCAGTTCGTGACCATGCCCATTCTGTCCTTCGGGTCCGCCGTTTCGGTCTTTGCCGCCCAGAACTACGGGGCGAACAAATATTCCCGCGTTTTGGAGGGCGGGCGCAAGACGGTGCTTTTGTGCTGTGGCTGGAGCGCCGTTGCCGCCTTGATCCTGATTCCCTTTGGGCATCTGATCGTCCGTCTGCTTGCGGGGGACGTGGATCAGGTCGTCGTGGATAATTCCTACCGTTTTATTCTGGTCAATACGGCGTTGAGCTTCCTTTTGGCGCCGTTGGTTACGTATAAGAGCATCCTGCAGTCGGTGAACCGCACCCGCTGGACCGTAATTTCGGGCTTTACCGAGATTATCGGACGGGCGGGGGTTGCCGTGTTGGTTCTTCTTCTGATGAATCATTGGACTCTGATCAACGAATCGCAGGGCTTCTTCGTTATGTGCTTTGCCAACCCTGCGGCGTGGCTTCTGGGGCTTTTGACCATCCTTCCGGATTATATTTTCCTCGCGCGCCGCTTTCGGCGGATGATCGCAGACCCAACCCTTCCTCAGCAATAGTTGAATGAACAAGGAGTGCTTATT
>JAFPBP010000346.1 GCA_017424085.1 Clostridia bacterium | reverse complement strand
GATCAGTTTAATTCCTTGGGAATTGCTGATATGCCCACACTAACAACACTTTGCCCGTTGTGCGGTGCATATGTTAATTTGGAATACACACTTCCTAACGGAGAAAAAATCAAACTGCTTGATGATGCGAAAATATATCTTGGTTATCAACTTGAAAAAGCAAACAGCGATAGATGTTATGGACTTGTTGCAGACGATAAATATATGCTTGTGTGCGAATATGGATGCAATGGCTCTAACCCAGAAATAATTGTATATAAAAAGAGATAAGCAAATTCCAATAGGTCGAACAGATAAGAGCAGATGAGAAGAACTCATCTGCTCTTTTTAATTACTTGCGGTCGAAGGAGGGGTTATACATATAGAAGTTTTTGCAGTTGAGCTTTTCCTGGGCGATTCGGGTGCATTCGGCGAAGCGCTGATAATGCACGATCTCCCGCTCCCGCAAAAACTTAATGGGGTCTCGCACGTCGGGATCGTCCACCATGCGAAGGATGTTATCGTAGGTCACCCGTGCCTTCTGCTCTGCCGCCAGATCCTCGTAGAGGTCGGCAAACAGGTCGCCCTTGCAGTTCAGGGTGGCGGCGGTGAAGGCTTCCCCCGAGGCACCCTGCGGGTAGACCCCCGTGGTGTGCTCCACGAAGTACTCGGAAAAGCCCTGCTTCATCAGCTCTTCCTCGCTCAAGCCCTTGGTCAGCTGGTAGACGATGGTTCCCACCATTTCGAGATGCCCAAGCTCCTCCACGCCAACGTCGGTTAAGGTGGCTTTCAGCTCGTTATAGGGCATGGTGAACCGCTGGGACAGGTATCGCATCGCCGCGCCCGCCTCCCCCGAGGGTCCGCCGTATTGGGAAATGATGAATTTCGCCATGGCGGCGTTGGGGGTCTTGATCTTGACGGGGTATTGTAATTTCTTCTCGTATACAAACATAGCATCAAAGTCCTTTGCTGATTTTTTGCCTTAGCAGTCGGTTTCCCAAGGCCAGGGAGCGCAGACCCATTGCCAGCGATCCCCCTTCTCGGGGCAGGCGTGGGAAAGCATTCCGAATTCCTCGTTGTATTGCTTACGCAGGGCTTCGGCATCGGACTGATAGTCACGGCGTGCCTTCAACGCCTCGGCACAATGGGGATGGGTGTTGAGGAACAACGCCGTATCCCAGGCGGCAAACTGCTGCGCGGACAGCTTGCGGAGCAAATCTTCCCGTTTGGTCATCTCTTCTTCCCTCCCTGAAACGGCAGATCCAATTCGCAGAACAAGGTTCCCCTTTGTAACGCCTCATCGGGGGAATAAAGCTTGCGAAAGACCTGCATAGGTGCGTAGGTCATGCCCACGGGCAAGCCGTCGGTGACGCTCAGATCACACGTGGGCTGCTTGGGAGGGATGAGAACCGCCGCCTCTGCGGAGGATTCCATCAGATCGTCTTCGGTATTCAGATAATCCCGGATCATTCTATCATTCCTTTCTTCCATTCAAGCGGCATGTTTCCGCTCTGTCCATCCTATGCGGAAAGAGAATGATGCGTGAAAAAAGGCGCCGAAATCACTCGGCGCCTCAATTTATTGTTAAACTCCCAAAAGGATCTTTTTTGTCCCGTACAATCCCTCAGTCTCGCCTGCGGCGCCCTCCCTTTACACAAGGGAGCCTTGCTTCTGTGCACGACCGCCCTATTGTTTCACGATCCGAGAGTTACTCTTGAAT
>JAFPBP010000345.1 GCA_017424085.1 Clostridia bacterium | reverse complement strand
TATTCTTCGGTTTTTTCTTCGGGCTCTTCAGGTAATTCATCATCTCCGCCGAAGAACTCGGGCTCGGGAGCCTTCGGCTCCTCGGGGGCTGCCACGTAACGCTTGAGCACGGGAAAGACCAGAGAATTGCTCACGTAGCAGGACAAAGAGAAGGCAAGGAACAGCGGGATCGGGAAGGAGATGGGCCAGAAGAGATAGGTCAGAAACGCCAGCGCAAGAACCGTCAGGATCATCAGAATATTGCGCCAAAGCTGGCTGACGGCAAGAATTGCGGTGTTGCGAAGCAGCTGCTTCAGGGGAAGGTCGAAGGAGACCATCATGGGATACACGTAAAAGGATCCGAAGACCAAAAGATAGCCTACGAGGAAAATGAAGACCACGGCAACGGTACGCATGCCCTCCATGGAGGCAAACGCCTCTTCCCCGCCCCAAAGCTCGGGATTGGTCCACATGTTAAAGGAAAAGTACAGCGCCGCACCCATGACCGCCTGCAGGAGAAATACGATGACACCCTGCTTGAAATGCTCCTTACACTTTTCGATAAAGTCGGAGAAAAAGTCCACGGGCTTTGCCTGAGAGAAATTGCGGCAAACGTAATTCATGGCGGCGGTGGCGGGCCCGATGGTGATGATGGGAACGCACGCCAGAATATAAAGCAGATTCAAGACGATCAACTGCCAGAAGCGATGAACCAAGTCCACGCCGAAGCGCTTCAGAGGGCTTTCGGACAAGACCTCCTCGCGGGTCACACCGCGCCCCTCTTTGTTATAATTAAACAGGAAACCCAAAACAAAACAACCTCCGTTTCTGTTCTATATTATAACAGATTCCGAGGCAACTGTCAAGTCCCCACGGGAAAATCCCACGTTTTGTGCGGATTTTACCGATTTTGAAGAGAGGTCAAAAGAAGAGGTGCCAAAAACAGATCCCACAGAAGAAGAAAGGAAGAGCATTGAAACAGGGTCAAGGAACGAAGCAAATAGGATTTCAGATCAGGCAAAGGACGCTCATTCCCGCAAAGCCAGCATTGAAACAGGTGATAAGACAGGGGCAACGCCTCCCGCAGCGCAACCGCCATGAGAAGGCAAATACCCAAGGCAGAGGGAAAGAGGCAAAGCGCAAGAGGGAGGTATCCCGACGTTCCCAAAGCGGACAGGAACAGTCCTGCCGTATAGCCAAGCCCGTACGCCTTATAAAACGCCAAGGGCAACGCCCCAAGCCAGCCGAACAAAAACAACCCGCAGCACAGGATCCCGAGCACGAACGCGGGTCCGCTCCCCAAGGCGGAAAGCCAATCTGTGCGGGGCTCGGCGGCAAGATAAGAGGTGACGAGGGATGTGTCTCCCCCGTGAAGCGAAACTACGATCACCCCTGCCAGGTACCCCAAAAGCACCGTGACACACGCAACAAAAAACATCCGATCCGAACGCGCCATACATCTTCATCCTTTCACATCCCACGATACCGTCGGGAGAGGTCGTCCTCTTGGTGAATGATATGACCGGCTCGAAAAAAATATTCCGAAAAAAACGCCCCTCGGAAGCAATCCGAAGGGCGGTTGGAATCAATATGCGCGAACCTCGAAGATGACGGCGTCGGGATTGCCGTTGGTGGAGGTGACGTGGATCT
>JAFPBP010000344.1 GCA_017424085.1 Clostridia bacterium | reverse complement strand
GGCTTCCCCGGAAAAGCCCATTGCGATCCCGAGATCCTGCTCAATGACGAGAAGGCGTTTGCGGAATTCAAGAAGACCGTAGAAGAATCGGGTCTTGAAATTTCTGCCTTCAGCGCACACGGCAATGCCGTTCATCCCAACCCCGAAATTGCCGCAAAGTTCCATAAGGACTTTGAAAACGCCGTTCTTCTGGCGGAAAAAATGGGTGTGGATCGGGTCATCACCTTCTCGGGCTGCCCCGGCGACTGCCCCGAATCCAAGCATCCCAACTGGGTCACCTGCCCCTGGCCCGACGATTTCACCGAGATCCTGGACTACCAGTGGAACGAGGTCCTCATTCCCTATTGGAAGAAGGAAGTGGAATTCTGCCGCGCCCACGGCGTTGACAAGATCTGCTTCGAGCTGCACCCCGGCTTCTGTGTTTACAATCCCGAGACCCTTCTGAAGCTTCGTGCCGCCGTCGGTCCCGAGATCGGCGCAAACTTCGACCCCTCTCATCTGATCTGGCAGGGCATCGATCCCGTCCGCGCCATCTACGCGCTGAAGGATTGCATGTTCCATTTCCACGCTAAGGATACCAAGATCGACAAGTATAACGTGTCGGTCAACGGCGTTCTGGATACCAAGCACTACGGCGAGGTCGCCGACCGTGCGTGGGTCTTCCGCACCGTGGGCTACGGCAACGACGAAAAGTATTGGAAGGATATCGTCAGCGCCCTGCGTACCATCGATTACGATTACGTTATGAGCATCGAGCACGAGGATTCCCTGCTCTCTCCCAAGGAGGGTCTGCGGAAAGCCATCGCCGTGCTGCAGAGCGCCATGGCGTTTGAAGGCACCACCGAGATGTGGTGGGCGTAACCTCCCGTTGAAGCAACCGTGTACCCCCGCTCGTTTTCACGGTGGGGGTGCATAACTTTTTCGGCGGTGCATAAGGATAGGAGTAGACTGTGGAATCGGTTGAAATGAACGCTCTGCGGGATGCCTGTGCGTCCTGCGTGCGCTGTCCCTTGGGGCAGACCCGCACCAACCCGGTGTTTGGCGTGGGGAATCCGCAAGCGGAGATCCTGTTCGTGGGGGAGGGCCCCGGAGAGCAGGAGGATCTGAAGGGGGAGCCCTTCGTGGGGAAGGCGGGGATCTTATTGGATAAGATGCTCGCCTGCATCGGGATGTCCCGTGAGGATAACGTCTATATCGCCAATATCGTCAAATGCCGTCCGCCTCACAATCGGGATCCTCTGCCCGAGGAGCGGCAGGCGTGTCTGCCTTATCTGCGGGCGCAGACAAAGCTGATCCGTCCCAAGATCATCGTGTGCCTCGGAAAGGTCGCCGCCACGACCCTTATCGATCCGTCCTTCTCCATCATGCGCTCCCACGGCGTCTGGTACGAGCGGAAGGGGTTCTGGATGATCGCCACCTTCCATCCCGCCGCCCTGTTGCGAAACGAGGGGCTCAAGCGGGACGCCTACGGGGATCTTCTTAAGATCCGCGCCAAGCTTGACGAGTTGACCGCAAAAAAAGAGCCGCCCGAGGAATCGGACGGCAAAGCAGAGGAAGAAACGGAGAAGTAAAACATCCGTCTCTATCATACCCTATTTTATCTGAAAAAAACCTCGAACGGCGGCGGTGGGGAAGCAAAACCCATCGACAAAGCTCGCATCGAAGGAATAAATCCGTTCCAAGGAGGATATTGATATGAATAGCAACGAATTCTTTGATTCTGCCGTAAAGACCGGCAAAAAGGTTCTGCGCCGCGCGGGCGAGGTCGCCTGCGACGTTGCCGACGCCGTGGAGGTGCGCTATCGCATCGCCGAGCTTCAGAGCTCCGTGGTCCGCAAGCAGAAGGCTCTGGGTAAGCTTGCCTGCGAGATCATGGACGGGGGAGAGCTGACCATGGATGAAGGAATGCAGAAGCTGTATAATGAGATCACCGAGCTGAAGAAGAGCATTGCCGCTCTTAAGGAGGACCTTTGAGAACGCTTCTGATCTGCGCCATGGATTCGGAGGCGGACGGCTTCCGCGCCATGCTGACCGAGCGCAGAGACGAGGAGATCTCGTCTTTGACCTTTTCCGACGGTAAGCTGTACGGGAATCCCGTAACGGTGGTGCGCTGTGGGGTAGGTAAGGTCAACGCCGCCCTTTGTGCTCAGACCGCCATTCTCCGCTATGCTCCCGACGTTGTGATCAACGTGGGCGTGGGCGGCGGCGTGGGAACGGGGATCGTGACGGGGCACGTGGTGGTGGCAAAGGATACCATTCAGTACGATTTCGATCTGACTGCCATTGGGGAAGACGACGGAAAGGTCGCCCCCTGCGACGACTCCGTGTCTCAGGCTCTGTACCGTGCCGCCTGTGCGGTCCTTCCCGAGGGGCACGCCTCCTTCGGGCGCATCGCCACGGGGGATCGCTTCGTGGGTGATTCCGAGACCTCTGCCCGTCTGCGGGATCATTACGGTGCGTTGGTTTGCGAAATGGAGGGGGGAGCCGTGGCTCAGGTCTGTGCCGTGAACGGCGTTCCCTGTGCGGTGCTTCGCGCTGTGTCCGACAATGCAAACGAGCAGTCCGAGGTGGATTTCCCCACCTTTTTGGCATCCGCCGTCTCGGATACCGAGAAGATCATGGCGGCGTATTTTTCATCTCTGGAGGAGGCATCCGTGTGACGAAAAAGCTCCCTGCCGAAGGTTCTCTTCGCAGCTTCCTTCCCGGGGCGCTGATTCTGTCTCTGTCGGGGATTTTGTCCCGCCTGTGCGGGGCGATCTTCCGCATTCCTCTTACCAATCTGGTAGGACCTCAAGCCATGGGCTATTTCGGGTCCGCCTATTCGGTTTACAATTTTTTATTGGCTCTGGCAACCTCGGGGATCCCTACGGGCATTTCCGCCATGGTTGCCCGTGCCGCGGCAAACCGTCGCCACGGGGACATCCCCGGGGTGATGGGCTTTGCGGCGGCATTTTTTTTGTCCTTCAGCGGGATTGTGACCCTGCTGGGCATTGCCTTCGCCCGCCCGCTGGCGGTTCTGATGAATTCCGAGGAGGCGTTTTACTGCGTCCTTGCCATTGTCCCCGCAGTTTTCTTCATTACGGTGGTTGCCTTGATCCGAGGATTCTTTCAGGGCTACCGAAATATGGTCCCCACGGCGCTCTCCAATCTCATCGAGGCGGCGCTGAAGCTGGTGGCGGGCTACGGCTTTGCCTACGTCCTTTATTTGCGGGGATATTCCCCCGCTCGGGTCGTGGGTGGCGCCATGATGGGGGTAACGCTGGGGACGGTGATTTCCGCTCTTTTTATGGTTCTGCGCTATCTGCTTCGGGGGAAGCGATATCGCATTCCCGCCGCGGTGGGGGAGAAGACCCCGAAGCGGCTTCTGATCCGTGATTTTTTTGCCGTAACCTTTCCCGTGATCCTGTCTGCGGTGACGGTCAATCTCATGGGCGCCCTTGACGCCTGCTTCGTGGTCAATCGCATGAAGCCCTTCTTTGGGGTGGACGGGGCAAACTTTCGCTGGGGGTGCTACGGAAGCATGGCGATGACTCTCTTCAACCTGCCCTCCTTCCTTCTGGTGTCGGTGGGCACCAGCTTGATCCCCTCGGTCTCCGCCGCCCGTGCACGGAAGGATGCCTCCGCCCTTCGCTCCACCGTGGATTCCGCTCTGTCTCTGTCTGCGGCGCTGGCGTTCGGATGCGGGTTCGGACTGTCCGCCGTGTCCGAGGGTGCGATCACGCTCTTTTACGGCGGACAGTCTGCCGAAGCCCTCTCCCTTTCGTCCCGTTTGCTTGCGGTGCTGTCCCCCGCGCTGGTCTGTGTGGGCTTGACCAACGTGACCGCCTCGGTCCTGCAGGGGGTGGGGAAGGCGCAGATGTCGGTGGTGTCGGTGGCGGTTGGGTCGGTGATCAAAACCGTCGTCGCTTACGTCACCGTGGCGATCCCCCAATGCAACGTGTTCGGCGCGCCTCTTTCCACCAATCTCGCTTATCCCGTGATGCTGGCTCTGAACCTGATGTTCTTGAAAAAATACGCGGGCGTAACCCCATCGTTTTCCGAGATTTTCTTCAAGCCTCTCGCAGCCGCCTTGGGGTGCTGGGGAGCGGTTTTTTCGGTGCGCCCCGTGTTTGCGGGCTTTTTCGGCACTCCATGGTCGATTTTCGCGGAAATTGTCTTGGGCGGCGTTGTTTATATTGCACTATTATCTCTTTTGAAACAAAGCGTTTTTTGTGGAAAACGGAAAACTTTCGGAAAATAGTAACTTTCCCCTTGAAAAATGCGGGAAAATAGTGTAAAATAATAGTAACACTCACGGTTTTTTTCTCAATTTTGAGGCAGAATCGCGATCATATTTCCGCGCGTTCACGCGCATTTTTTATCGGTAAGTTCATTCCTGCATGGGGAACTGAAATACAAAAATACTTTTTCTTAAAGGAGAAAAAAAATGAATAAGTTTGAATTGATTTCCGTTGTCGCTGAGAAACTGGACATTTCCAAGAAGGACGCTACCAAGGTCCTCGATTGCTGCCTGGATACCATCACCGAAACCCTGAAGGCAGGCGACAAGGTTCAGCTGGTCGGCTTCGGCAGCTTTGACGTTCGTGAAAGAGCCGCAAGAGAAGGCCGTAATCCCCAGAAGCCCGAAGAGACCATTAAGATCCCCTCTACCAAGGTTCCCGTTTTCAAGGCCGGCCGCATTCTGAAGGACGCTGTGAAATAATCAATGCGTCTTGATAAATATCTGAAGGTTTCCCGCCTCATCAAGCGCAGGACCGTGGCAAGCGACGCTTGCTCCGCCTCCCGCGTCAACGTTAACGGCAAGCCCGCAAAGCCCGCCCACGACGTGAAGGTGGGGGACGTTCTGGAGATCGCTCTCGGCACCGCCCCCTTGAAGGTGGAGGTCCTGCGTGTCACCGAGCACGCCCAAAAAGCCGATGCGGATTCCATGTACCGAGTCATAGAATAACCGTTTCCCTCATACCTTGATAGGGTAGAGGGGGATTGGGTTATGAACGATACGCAAAACGTCATTTTGAAGAACCGCCAAGCGCTTTCCGTAACGGGTGTTACGGACGTATGCGGGTTTGATGAATCCTGTGTTTCCATGGTAACGACGCTGGGGGATCTTTTGATCAAAGGGAGATCCCTGCGGATATCCCGCTTATCCCTTGAGATCGGTGAGGTCGATCTGGAGGGAGAGGTCGGAAGCGTGGAATACACGAAACTGCGAAAAAAACACGAGTCCTTCCTTGCCCGCATTTTGAAATAAGGGGGCGGGTGAGGATGGGGCTTTCGAACGCACAGCAGCTGACGGTATTACTGTATTCGCTGCTGTTCGGCGTGGGACTCGGCGCAGCGTACGACGTATTGCGGGTGTTTCGTGTTTTCGTATCCTGTCACCCCGTTGCGGTGCTGTTTCAGGATCTGTTTTATTTCGTTCTCGCCGCCGTCGCCTCGTTTATATTCGTATTCGAGGTCAATGACGGAACGGTGCGCCTGTTTATCCTCGCGGCGTTTTTCGTGGGAGGAGTGGCGTTCCGAGGCACGTTGGGGCAGGGAACGGTGGCATTGAGCCGACGTGCAAAAGCATTTTTTCGCGGTCGCACCGACCGCCGCACACACAAACAAAGCGCATTACACAAACCGTCCGAAGAAAGCAAGGGATAGCATTTGCCGAAACGCGTCAAGCAATTCGTCCGGATCTTCCTTGTCGTCGTGTTTGCCGTATGCCTGACGAATTTCGTGGTCAAGAAGATCGACATCGCCAAAAAGGATGCCGAGATCGAAGCCATTTCTCACAAGATCCGTGAGCAGAAGCTGAAAAACGGAGAATTAGAGGATATTTTGTCGGAAGAAAACGAGGAAGATTTCTACCGTAATCAAGCGGAGGATAACCTCGGTTACGGATATTCCAACGAAAAGGTCTATCAGGACATTACGGGATATTGATCCCGAACTATTTTTAATTTGAAGGGAGTCGGGATGTGACGCCGTCACCGTCCCGTCAGTCAATATGACAATAGAAATCGGAACTGTCATGGAAGGTAAGGTCACCGGAATCGCCAAGTTCGGCGCCTTCGTCTCGCTGGAGGAGGGAAAGTCGGGTCTGGTACATATTTCGGAGATCTCTGCAGGTTTCGTCACCGACATCAACGAGCACCTGAAGGTGGGCGATGTGGTGAAGGTGAAGATTGTCAGCGTGGATGAAAAGGGGCGGATCAATCTGTCCATTCGTCAAGCGCAGCCCAAGCCCGAGGCGCCCCGCCGCCCCGCGCCGAAGAACGAATATACCCGTCCTTCGGTTCCCGATTTTGCCCCCGAACCCAAAGCGCCCGCCTCCTTTGAGGATATGCTTCTGAAATTCAAGCAGGATTCCGATTCCAAGCTTTCCGATCTGAAGGCAAAGGAAGACGGAGGCAGAAGAAAGCGCTCCCGTAAATGAGAACACAAATGCCGCACGTGACGTGCGGCATTTTTTTATATATAATCGATCTTTATGCAGGTGAAAAATGAATTTGTGAAAAACTGTGAAATTTCGGGGGAATTGTTTTATTTATCGGAACTTTTGTGCAGATGGGGGTCCTCCTCTTGCAATTTGCGCGGAAACTTGATATAATAAAAGCAAAAGGTGGGAAAGGGGAATCCCCATGAAAACGATGAAGCAAGTTATTTTGCTCCTTTTTGCGCTCCTGATGGCACTTTCTGCCGTAGCCTGCGAGGATCCTTCCGAGGAGCCCGAAGCGTCGGGCACCGATACGGAGGCTTCGGTCTCCTCCTCGGATACCTCCGGCGTCACGGAAGAGAAGAAGCCTCCCTTGTTTGATCCCGAGATCGAGCATAAGATCATCATGGACGTTTCCGCCCGCGGGATCTTCGTTGTGGATCTGAATAAGAGCGGCGATCACCCCGAGGATTGGAGCGTCGAGGAGGGCATCATTTGGGAATGGGCTACTACCGATGCGAAAAACTCAAAGATGGGCAACGTTTCGGTGACCATGGACTCCACCCGTCTGCGCTATTCTCCCTATTACGGCTGCGACGTTGTGGTGTTCTGCGGCTCGGGTGGATGGGTCGGCATCGTGAGCTACGAGACCAAAGAGCTGTTGTTTGAGGATAAGCCCGGTAATGGTCCGCATTCCGCAGAGCTTCTTCCCAACGGGGATCTGATCCTTGCCTGCTCGGGAAATTCCAATACCGACAACGGTTGCATTTTGTATTATCCCCTCTCTGCGGGGGCGAAAAAGCCTTCTTCCACCGTTTCTCTGAAGTCTGCCCATGGGGTTTGCTACGACCCTCAGCAGGACGTGGTCTGGGCGCTGGGAAATCGGGAGATCATTGCCATCGACGTTTACGGTGAGGGGACGATGGATGCCAGAATCACGGCGGTGAACGGCATGGAGGTGTCCCTTCCCTCGGGCGGCGGTCACGATCTTTCTCCCGCATACGGTTATCCCGGAAAATATTGGGTCTCCACCTCCAAGACCGTTTATGTCTTTGATTCGGTGAACGGCACCGTTTCCGCAACCGATCTTCAGGCGAATCAGTATACCAAAGCCAGCGTGAAGGGCATGGCGTATTTCCCCGACGGAACCATGGTTCAGACCGCTCACGATCAAGGGGGCACGGGAACCTACCGCTCGTCTCTGTTTCGAATCATTTACCCCACCATGTCCTCGGGTCGGGTCAAGAAGCGGATCATCGAGGACGTGATGATCCCCCACGCAAAGGATTGTCATACCTATAAGGTCAGCGTGTTCACGAAGGACTATCAATAATTCATTGCATAAAAGCTCCCCATGGATCTTCCATGGGGAGTTGTTTCAGTCTTCTAAGTATTCCTTCATGTATTCGGGGAATTTGCGGTAGTCGTCCACCTTTATCGAGGGAATGTCCGATTTGAATACCGCCTCGTCGTTGCCTCCGGGACCGTAGTCGTCGCCCACGTAGACCACCTGATCGTGGGTCAGCCCGTGCTCCTTGCAATAGAGGTCCAGAGCGTAGTATTTATCGTAGGGCTTGGGCGCCATGTCAAAGGAGGAGGAGCCTCCGATGAATACGGTGTATTCGGGAAAATCCGCCACCACGCGATCGTAGAACACGCGGCGCTTCTTGCGGTCGGGGTCGAAGGCAAGCTTGTCTGCGATGTCCGCCTTGGTTCCGAGAATGGGGAAGGTGAGGCAGCCCGAGGGGTGATATTCCACGTTGTTGCCCTTGTATTCGGTGTAGCCGTAGTCGCGGCGCAGGGCATTCACCCGTGCCTCCACCGTCTCTCGGTCGCAGGCTGTGACCGATTCGTTTCGAAGGATGTCAATATCCTTGGTCTCGGGATTGTAACGGGCGTACTGCATGCCGTAGTTTCCGATGATATCGATGGGGAAATGCTCCATCTGATCGAAAATGCGGCGGCATTGTCCCGCACCCGCCATGAGCAGCTTATACTTTTGCGACAGCTTGACCAGCGCGGCGCGGTTCTCGGGGGAGAGGGGGGATTTGTGCTGGGTCAAGGTCCCGTCCAGATCAAAGGCGATCAGCTTTACGTTTTTCATACATAACTCCTGTATCTGAATTTTACAAGGGTCGTCCGTTGCCTTCATTGTACCACATTTTCCGCCCGATTTCAACGGGATTTCGGGTTTTGTTACAAAGTGTTTTGAATTTACCTGCCCGTGAAGAAAATCCCCGCAGAGAGGCGAAATCCTCCCCACGGGGATTTTGTTTACAGGATAATACAGATCAATCCGCCGCTGCCCTCGTTGGTGATCTTTTCCAGCGTCTCCCGCAGCTTCAGACGGGAATCGTCGGACAGATGGCTGATCTTGGTGTGCAACCCTTCGTTGACCAGCTCGTAGAGGGATTTGCCGAAAATATTGCTGTCCCAGATCTTTTGAGGATCCGATTCAAATTCGTTGAGCAGATATCGGACCAGCTCCTCCGATTGCTTTTCGCTGCCCACCAGAGGTGCAACCTCGGTTTCGATGGTGGCTTTGACAATGTGGTAGGAGGGGGCAGACGC
>JAFPBP010000041.1 GCA_017424085.1 Clostridia bacterium | reverse complement strand
CCCCCGACACGACCACCGACAAGCCGTCTTCCACGAAGCCCTCTACCAAGACCTCCACCAAGACCAACACCAATACCACCGATACTACCACCGACAAGCCGTCTTCCACGAAGACCTCTACCAAGACTTCCACGAAGACCAACACCAATACTACCGATACCACCACCGATAAGCCGTCTTCCACGAAGACCTCTACCAAGACTTCCACGAAGACCAATACCACTACCACCGACACGACCACCGACCGTCCGTCCTCCACCAAGACCTCGTCCAAGACGTCCTCCAAGACCGAGACCAACGTGACCGACACCGCCACCGATACGGTCGTCTCCACCACCGATTCCATCACCGAGATCGTGACCGATACCTCCGCTTCCACCGAAACGGTCACCGATACCGTCACCGATTCGGGCACCGAGAACACCTCCGAAGACACCTCCTCGGTGGTGATCCCGTCCACCTCCACCAAGCCTCCCGTCTCTTCCCCCTCCACCTCCGAGCCTCAGCCCAAGCCCTTCACCTCCTCGTCGCTGGCGCTGATCTCCTTCGGGGTTGCGGCGGCGCTCTGTTGTCTTCTGACCCTGCTGGGTTATCTGAGAAAGAAATGATTGATATAAAGGAGTTTTTCTCATGGCATTCTTAGAAGTTTCCTTTTTCTCGTCTACTTTGGGCTGCTGCACGTCCATGAACGTGATCCTGCCTCAGACCGTCCGTACGGCTGGGCTGATCGGCGTGGATTCCGCCGACGTGGGCAATGCCACCTATCCCGTTCTCTATCTGCTCCACGGCATGAGCGACGATCATACCATCTGGAGCCGCCGCACCTCCATCGAGCGGTACGCCGATGAAATGGGCATTGCCGTGGTCATGCCCACCACAGAGCTTGGCTGGTACACCGATATGAAGCACGGGCGCAAATGGCGCACCTTCATCGGGGAAGAGCTGCCCCTCATCTGCCGCGACCTGTTCCCCCGCATTTCTCCCAAGCGGGAGGATACCTATATTGCGGGGCTCTCCATGGGCGGCTACGGCGCCTATGCCTTGGCGCTGACCTATCCCGAGCGCTATTCCGCCGCCGCAGGGCTGTCGGGGGCGTATATCCCCCTCTATCGCATGGATCGGGGCTCTCAGACCTTCTGGACCGATATCTTCGGCACCCTGGAGGAGCATGCAGGCAGTAAAAACGACCTGTTTGCCCTGTCCTCCCGCGTCCGCGTTTCGGGCAAGCCCCTGCCCCGCCTCTATCAATGGTGCGGCACCGAGGATTCCCTCTATGCCGATAATCAGGCAATGCGGGAGCACATGAACATCCTCAAATGGCCCGATTACACCTATGAGGAAGGCCCCGGCGGGCACAAATGGAGCTGCTGGGACGAGCAGATCCGCCGCGTCCTTGCTTGGATCAAGGAAGGCAAATAACGGAATTTTTCATCGCAAGGGGTCTGTCATCGCAGACCCCGCAGTTTATTGACAACCCATAAATAGAATGTTTTTGTCCCATACAATCCCTCAGTCTCGCCTGCGGCGCCCTCCCTTTACACAAGGGAGCCTTGCTTCTGTGCGCGAGCGCCCTATTGATTCGCTATTCGAGAGTTGCTCTTGAATCGCGAAAAAACGTTGAGAATTGCACAAAATTAAGCCTCCCTTGTGTAAAGGGAGGGGGACCGCGAAGCGGTGGAAGGATTGTTTTGGGTCAAATGTTACTTTTGGTTTACAAAAAACAACGTATACTTTTTCGGCAGTCCGGTGGGGTCTGTCATCGCAGACCCCGACGCTTTTGTTTTGATTGGGAGGAATGAAACATGAATATCAAGGGATCTCGTTGGTTGATGCGCTTCAGCCTGCTTCTTGCCCTCGTTCTCTTTTCCGCATGCTGTCTGGTTGCCTGCAACGATGGGGAAGACCCCGCATTGAATCCCGATGCCGAGGCGGTTTATCAAGATGCCATCGTGCTTCTCGGCGAGGGAAAATACGAAGAGGCGTATGCCAAATTCGTGAGCATCAAGGATGAGAAGGACGTGGGTGCCTATCTTGACCGCTTCGTATGGGTCTGCACTGAGGAGACCTATACCAATCATTCCGGCTCCTTCACGCGAACCACGAAATATACCTGCGACGGGAGCGGGCGCATCCTGCAAGCCACCGAAACCGATTCCAACGGAGGAAAACGCGTTACCGTATATCGGTATGGGGAAACCGACGGCAGGCTTCAGGAAACCAAGCGAAGCGTGGACGGCGTGGTGGATTATACCGTTCAATACAGCTACAACGCCGACGGGCTTCTTGCTTCGAAGAAATACGTTACGGATGCCTTCGGGGAATACGTCCATACCTATGAATACGATGAAAACGGGAACCTGATCAAGGAAAACGACGGCTTCCCCGATTCTCCCTGCACCGTGGAATATTCCTATGACAGTCAGGGCAGGCTCGTCGAAACGAAGCAGACCTACGGCGGATTTTCGCCCTCCACCACCGTGACTGCCTATTCCTACGGCGATGACGGTCGGATCTCGGGCGGGGAGGTCGTGTATCGGGGAGCGGACGGCTCCGAGACCCGTTCCACGCAGGAATACAGCAACGGTCTTTTGGTCAAGGAAACCGCTCATTACTACGACGGCGACGTTGTTGTGGTCTATGAGTATGACGCGCACGGGAACCGAACCAAGGTCAAGGGGGACACCACCACCGAGTTCGGATACGCCCTCTTTTATCGCTCCGAAGCGAAATAAAGCGACAAAAATACAGGACGAAGGATCTTGAACCCTTCGTCCTTTTTTTTGTCGGGGTGAGGTGGGCGAAGGTGCTTGACAAATGGGGGATTTTGTGATATGATGAAGGCGGAAGGAGTTGGTTTGGATGAAATTTGCGTTGTATTCCGCGCCGAGGGGGACGAAGTCCCAAGCCGAGCTGATCGATCTGTCGGCGGCGATGGGGCTGGATTCGCTGGAGATCTTCTCGTCCATGGAATTTGCCCGCCCCGATTTTGACGAGGCGCGGCGCATCCGTCGGTATGCCGACGAAAGGGGCGTTTCGATCTGCTGCTTTTCGGTTTATATCGACGTGACGGGGGACGACCGTCGGGAGCAGCTGGATCGTCTGCGGGCATACGCCCACGTGGCGCAGATCCTGGGCTCCCCCTATCTGCATCACACCCTTTGCTCCGATTTCAAGCATCCTCAGCGCATTGCCGAGGGGCGGGAGGTCTTCTTCGCCCGTGCGGTGGAGGGGGCGCGGGAAATTTACGATTACGCCGCCTCGCTGGGCGTGCGGGCGGTATACGAGGATCAGGGCTTTCTGATCAACGGAACCGACGGCTTCGACGCCTTTCTGCGTGCCGTAGATCGCCCCGTGGGGGTGGTTGCGGATTTCGGAAATATTCGTCAAGCGAATGAAGAGATCGTGGAATTTATCCACCGTTTTGCGCCTCACGTGGTGCATGCGCACCTAAAGGACTCGGTGATCCTTCCCGCCACCACCGATCAACCCTACCATTACCCCACCCTGGCAGGCTCGCTCATTCGGGAGACCGCGCCCTTCGCGGGCACCGTGCCTCTCTCCGAGGGCATCGACGCTCTGCGCCGCTGCGGCTTTGACGGGGTCTGCTCTCTGGAATACGGAACCGCCGACCCTGCCCTCATCGCCCGCGCCCGCGCGCTGGTGGAGGGGTGAGAGTCTGAAACGGGAGTTGCGAGGGTTACGAGGGTTACGAGGGTTACGAGGGTTACGAGGGTGTGTTCTTTCTTTTCGGGTGAAAAGAAAGAACCAAAGAAAAGCCAAGGTCGGCGGAATGCTTCCGCCGAGGGGGGG
>JAFPBP010000343.1 GCA_017424085.1 Clostridia bacterium | reverse complement strand
TCACGATCTTTCTGCTGATTACACAGATACCCGTTATCTCTATCTGACAGGTTCCGATGTGTACCGCTTTGATAAGGAGACAGATACCTTGACCACCACCTTCCCTCAAAGCTCCAAGTTGCAGGGGAAGTCGGTCAAGGGCTTCTCCAACAATCCCAACGGCAACTTCTTTAAGGTGATTGCCACAGGCGGCAAGGGTACCTCTTGGGAAAAATTCTGGAAGGAATCCTGGCTGACCGATACCATCCTTTATTATGAACGCAAAGTCAACCACGGAACTCCCTTCCTGAAGGAGATCAAGCTTACCTCCAAGAAGAGCGCATTCTATAAAACGCGTGCCTTCTACGGCGAGTATCAATAAGCCCGATTTTAATCGGACGGAAACGGAAAATGCATATGAGCAGGTATCTTCTCGGTAACGATCAGATGTCCGAAACCGTAATCCTTTACGATCTTGATGCGCTCTTGAATCTGCCCGACGGCGACGTGTTGGATCTAGCCGCCGTCCGTGCGTTCCCCTCGGGGCACGTAGCGGACGTGAGACGTCGGGAAAACACCGTCTTCGGAGATGTTCTTCTCATCGGCGGAGACACCACGTCTCTCTATTCCTTTGAGGACGGTACCCTTTTGTGGTCCACTTCGAATGCGGGGAACAATACCCACGCAGCGGAGATCCTTCCGGGCGGGAACATCGTCACGGTCAATTCCACGGGAAATGATATCCGCCTCTTCCGTACCTCGGCGCTCCTTCGGGGCGACGTTGAGACGGCGGCGACGTACGTTTCTTATCCCTTCTATTGCACCCACGGCGTCCTTTGGGATCCCGCATACGATTGTTTGTGGGTCCTCGGAGGCTCCGAGCTTGCGGCGTATCGCTTGGTCGGAGAGGGCGTTGATCAGATCCTCGAGGAGATCCCCGAGCGTCGCTATGCGTTGCAGGATTTCGGGACCTCCGACGGGCACGATCTTGCTCCCGATCTTTCCGATCCCCGCTATCTTTTGATCACGGTTGCGAAGTATGCTTGCCGCTTCGACAAGGAGGCTGAAACTACCGTCCTATCCTTACCGGACGACGGATTGATCCCCTCCATTCACCTGAAATCCCTTTCCATGGACGAGGATGGAAGCCTGATCTACACCTTCGCCAATCGCGGAATCGGGCGCTCGTGGCAGAATCATTGGATGGCAAGCTGGCTGACCGATACCATTCACGTGGTGGTTCGGAATGCCGACGGCTCTGCAACCCTTCGCAAGTTCTCTTCCGCAACGGCAGGCTTTTACAAATGCCGCTCTTGTTACGGAAAATATCAGTAAACGTTTTTTATCACCAATGCGCCGCCGAATACAAGGCGGCAGAACGGAGTTTCTATGAAGTTAATGGTTGTCGGCGGCGGCGGACGTGAACACGCGATCATCAAAAAATTGCGCGAAAACCCCACCGTTACCGAGATTTATGCTTTGCCCGGAAACGGCGGTATTGCCCGTGACGCCACCTGTGTGGATATCGGAGCCAAGGATATTGACGGAATCGTGAAATTCGCCGTGGAGCATGCGGTGGATTACGCTGTCGTGGCGCCCGACGATCCGTTGGTTCTGGGTGCCGTGGATGCGCTGACCGCGCAGGGGATCCCCTGCTTCGGGCCCAATAAGGCGGCGGCGATCATCGAGGGCAGTAAGGTCTTTTCCAAGGACCTGATGAAAAAATACGGAATCCCCACGGCGGAATACGAGGTCTTCACCGATCCCGAATCTGCCCTTGCTTATCTGGAAACCGCTCCCGTTCCCACCGTCATTAAGGCGGACGGGCTTGCGCTGGGGAAGGGCGTTGTCATCGCTCAGACCCGCGACGAGGCAAAGGCGGCGGTTCGCTCCATGATGGAGGATAAGGTTTTCGGGGAAAGCGGAAGTCGCGTGGTCATTGAGGAATTCCTCACGGGCCCCGAGGTTTCGGTTCTGTCCTTTACCGACGGTAAGACCGTGGTTCCCATGGTTTCCTCCATGGACCACAAGCGTGCCCTTGACAATGACGAGGGCTTGAATACGGGCGGCATGGGAACGATTGCCCCCAACCCCTACTACACCGCTGAGATCGCAGATCTCTGCATGGAAACCATCTTCCGTCCCACCGTGGATGCCATGAACGCCGAGGGGCGTACCTTCAAGGGTTGCCTCTATTTCGGCTTGATGCTTACCCCCAAGGGACCGAAGGTCATCGAATATAACTGCCGCTTCGGCGATCCCGAAACGCAGGTGGTTCTGCCTCTTCTGGAGAGCGATCTTCTCACCGTTATGCAAGCCACCACCAACGGCACTCTGACTCCCGATCTGGTTCGCTTCTCGAAGGGACATGCCTGCTGCGTTGTCATGGCGTCCAAGGGGTATCCCGGAAAATACGAAACAGGCTTTGCCATCGATCTGCCCGACGATGTGGCGGATGGCGTTTACGTGGCAGGAGCCAAGCTGAAGGACGGCGTTCTCGTTACGGGCGGAGGCAGAGTTCTCGGCGTGACCGCAACGGGGGAGACTCTGTCGGCAGCCATCGACGCAGCCTACGCCTCTGTGAAAAAAATCAGCTTTGAAAATGCGTATTGCCGCCGCGACATCGGCGCACGCGCTCTGAAAGCAGGGAAGGAATAAGACACTATGGTTTTTCGAGTTTATGTGGAAAAACGAGGAGAGCTTGCCCACGAGGCAATGAATCTCTTTGAAAACGTTCGGGGATTTCTCGGTATTTCCGCGCTGGAATCGGTTCGCATTCTGAACCGTTACGACGTGGAGGGAATCGGGGAAGACCTGTTTGAAAGTGCTGTAAAAACGGTATTTTCCGAGCCTCAGGTGGACGACGCTTCCACCGATTACGATGCCGAGGGCGGGATCGTATTCGCCGTGGAGTATCTCCCCGGTCAGTTCGATCAGCGCGCCGACTCCGCCGCTCAGTGCATTCAGATCCTGAGCCGCGGGGAACGTCCCACGGTCCGTACCGCGAAGATCTATATCCTTCACGGTGCCTTGTCCGAGGACGAAATCGCAAAGATCAAAAAATACGTCATCAACCCCGTGGAAGCAAGAGAGGCGTCTCTTGATCTTCCCGCAACCCTTGCCCTGTCGGTGAACGTTCCCGAATCGGTGGCTACCGTGGAGGGCTTCCTGGAGCTGGATCGGGACGGCCTTGCGGATATGATCAAGACCCTTGGTCTTGCCATGGATATTGACGATATTACCTTCTGCCGTGAGTATTTCAAAACCGAGGGAAGAAATCCCACCATCACCGAGATCCGTATGATCGATACCTATTGGTCCGATCATTGCCGTCACACCACCTTCCTGACCACCGTGGACAACGTCACCTTCGAGGATGCGCTTCTTCAGGAGGCTTATGACGATTACGTGGCGACCCGTAAGGAGCTGGGACGTACCAAGCCCATCAATCTGATGGACATCGGTACCTTGGCTGGAAAATACCTGCGGAAGAACGGATATCTTGACAAGCTTTACGAATCCGAAGAAATCAACGCCTGCACCGTCCGCATGACCGTTACCGTGGACGGGGAAGAGCAGCCCTGGCTTCTTCTCTTCAAGAACGAAACCCACAACCACCCCACCGAGATCGAGCCCTTCGGCGGAGCCGCCACCTGCATCGGCGGTGCCATCCGCGATCCCTTGGCAAGCCGTGCGTACGTTTACGCCGCCATGCGCGTCACGGGTGCCGCCGATCCCCTCAAGCCCCTTAATGAGACCATGGAGGGCAAGCTTCCTCAGCGTAAGCTTGTTACCACCGCCGCCGCAGGCTATTCCTCCTACGGTAACCAGATCGGTCTTGCCACGGGTATGGTTGACGAGCTGTATCACCCAGGCTACGCCGCAAAGCGCCTTGAGATCGGCGCCGTGGTCGGTGCGGTCCACGAGGACCATTCCAAGCCCGATTATCCCGCTCCCGGTGACAAGGTCATCCTTTTGGGCGGCAGAACGGGCCGTGACGGATGCGGCGGAGCAACCGGCTCCTCCAAGAGTCACACGGTCGCATCTCTGGAAAGCTGCGGAGCTGAGGTTCAGAAGGGCAACGCCCCCGAAGAGCGTAAGCTTCAGCGTCTCTTCCGCAACGGCGACGCTACGGTTATGATCAAGCGCTGCAACGACTTCGGTGCGGGCGGCGTTTCGGTTGCCATCGGCGAGCTGGCAGACGGACTTGAGATCGAGCTGAATAAGGTTCCCAAGAAGTACGAGGGTCTGGACGGCACCGAGCTTGCCATCTCCGAATCTCAGGAGCGTATGGCTGTGGTGGTTGCCGCAGAGAACGTGGAGAAATTCCTCGCCTACGCCGCCGCGGAGAATCTGGAAGCAACCGTGGTTGCAACCGTCACCGAGGAGCCTCGTCTGAGAATGTTCTGGAACGGTCAGACCATCTGCGACGTGAGCCGTGAATTCTTGAATTCCAACGGTGCGGAAAAGCACATCGATATCGAGGTTGCCGCATCTCAATCCTATAATCCCGAAATTACGGGTACCTTCTCCGAAAACCTCAAGCGGGTCGCCACCGATCTGAACACCTGCTCCAAGCGCGGACTTTCCGAGCGCTTCGACGCCACCATCGGTGCGGGCACCGTTCTGATGCCCTTCGGCGGAACCCATCAGCAGACCCCCATTCAGGCTATGGCGCACAAGATCAGCCTGGAGCACGGTCATACCGACGATTGCTCGGTCATGGCTTGGGGCTATAACCCCTTCATTACCGAAAAATCCCCCTATCACGGTGCTTACCTTGCCGTGGTGGAATCCGCCGCAAAGCTGGTTGCTACGGGTGCTTCCTTCGAGGATGTGTACCTCACCTTCCAGGAATATTTCCTGCGGGTCGGCAAGGATTCCAAGCGTTGGGGTCAGCCCATGGCTGCCCTGCTGGGTGCTTTCCGCGCTCAGAAGGAACTGAAGATCGCCGCCATCGGCGGTAAGGACTCCATGTCGGGTACCTTCGAGGATCTGGACGTTCCTCCCACCCTCGTTTCCTTCGCCATCACCACCGATAAGGTTCAGAACATCGTTGCCAACTACTTCAAGAAGGCAGGAAACAAGGTCTGCCTGATCGCTCCCAAGTACGATGCGAACGGGCTTCCCGAGACCGAATCCCTCATTGAGCATTTCAATCTGGTGACCAAGCTTCTTCGCAGCGGTGCCGCCGTTTCCGCATATACCCTCGGTATGGGCGGTGTGGCGGAGGGCGTCATGAAGATGGCGTTCGGCAACGGCTTTGGCTTTGCCTTTGAGTCGGATCTTTCCATGGATACCATGTTCGGCTACGGCTACGGCTCCTTCCTTGTGGAGCTTTCCGATCACGCTCCCATCGGGACCCTGATCGGTACCGTTACCGACGACGGAGCCTTCACCTACGGCGACGAGGAGATTTGCGCTCATTGCCTGCAGAAGGCGTATGAGGACAAGCTGGAATCGGTTTATTCCTGCAACATTCCCGACGCCAAGATCCCCGTGGAGACGGTTTCTTCTCCTGAGGTTGCCCGCGTTTCTCCCGCCATCAAGGTTGCAAAGCCCAAGGTCCTCATTCCCGTATTCCCCGGAACCAACTGTGAATACGATTCCGCCCGTGCCGTGGCTGATGCAGGAGCCGAGCCCGAGATCTTCGTGGTTCGCAACCTGACCTCCGATGCCATCAGCGAAAGCGTCGAAACCTTCGCACGTAAGATCAGCGAATCTCAGGTGATCTTCATCCCCGGTGGCTTCTCGGGCGGTGACGAGCCCGATGGATCGGGTAAGTTCATTACCGCATTCTTCCGCAACGCCGCCATCAAGGAGCGGGTTACTGAGCTTCTGGAACAGCGCGACGGCTTGATGCTCGGTATCTGTAACGGCTTCCAGGCTCTGGTAAAGCTGGGCTTGGTTCCCTATGGTAAGATCATCGACGCGGACGAAACCTGCCCCACTCTGACCTACAATGTCATCGGCAGACACCAGTCCCGCATCGTCCGCACTCGCATCGCTTCCAACAAGTCCCCCTGGCTTGCCAATACCAAGGTGGGCGACGTGTATAACGTAGCCATCTCCCACGGGGAAGGTCGCTTCTATGCCGACGAAGCCCTTGCCCGCAAGCTGATCGAAAACGGTCAGGTCGCAACCCAGTACGTGGATCTTTCCAACGAAGCAACCGCCGACGTTCGCTTCAACCCCAACGGCTCCATCTTCGCCATCGAGGGTATCACTTCTCCCGACGGCAGAGTTCTGGGTAAGATGGGTCACTCCGAACGCATCGGAAACGGTCTGTACCGCAACGTCCCCGGCGAATACGATATGGCGCTCTTCCGCTCTGCGGTTGAATATTTCAAAAAGTAAAGGAGACTTGACATGGCTTATCTTTCCGACATTGAAATTGCACAGTTGTGCAAAATGAAACCGATCACCGAGATCGCAGAAACTGCGGGGATCGATGACAAATATCTGGAGCAGTACGGTAAGTACAAGGCAAAGGTCGATCTTTCTCTTCTGAAAGAAAGCACCCGCGAGAACGGAAAGCTTATTCTCGTTACCGCAATGACCCCCACCCCCGCAGGGGAAGGGAAGACCACGACCACCATCGGTCTTGCCGACGGTCTTCGCAAGATCGGCAAAAACGTCATGGTCGCTCTTCGTGAGCCCTCTCTCGGTCCCGTTTTCGGGATCAAGGGCGGTGCCGCAGGCGGCGGTTACGCTCAGGTTGTTCCCATGGAGGACATCAACCTGCATTTCACCGGTGACTTCCACGCCATCGGAGCCGCAAACAACCTGCTGGCTGCCATGCTCGATAACCACATTCATCAGGGCAACGCTCTGAATATTGATCCTCGCCGCATCACCTGGAAGC